>JAFWZS010000062.1 GCA_017522205.1 Clostridia bacterium | reverse complement strand
TTTTCCGTTTCACTCAGGCAGGCAGTGAGGTTTCGGCTCTTCTGGGTAGAATGCCCTCTGCTGTAGGTTATCAGCCTACCCTCGCTTCAGAAATGGGTAAACTTCAGGAACGAATCGTTTCTACGGGTAACGGCTCGATCACATCAGTGCAGGCAGTTTATGTTCCTGCGGATGACCTTACAGACCCGGCTCCGGCAACCACCTTCTCCCATCTTGATGCCACTACCGTTCTGTCAAGAAAAATTGTTGAGCTTGGTATTTATCCTGCAGTTGATCCTCTTGAATCATCTTCAAGAGCACTGACCCCTGATTTTGTTGGCGACAGACACTATAAAACTGCCAAAGAAACACAGAGAGTTCTTCAGAAATATGCTGAGCTTCAGGATATTATTGCTATTCTTGGTATGGATGAGCTTTCAGCAGAAGATAAGGAGCTCGTAAAAAGAGCAAGACGAATCCAGCGTTTTATGAGTCAGCCCTTCCACGTGGCCGAAAGCTTTACAGGTCAGCAGGGTATTTATGTGCCTTTGGAAAAGACGGTTGACAGCGTTGAAAAAATTCTGTCCGGTGAATGTGACAGCATCCCCGAGCAGTATTTCCTTATGTCGGGTACAATTGATGATGTATTCGAAAAGTATAAAAAGGAACACAGGTGAGAAAAATGAAGGATAAGCTTACTTTCACACTTTTCACACCTCACCGAAGTTTTCCGTCTGTTGAATGTGACAGCATAAAGCTCAGTATTTCTGACAGTGTGTCGGGTGAGTTTTCAGGCTCCTACGGTATCAGAAAAGGTCACGCTAAAGCGATCTTTGCTCTTGCACCGGGAAAAATTTCCGTAAGCCTTGAAGGAAAAGAAATTTTTTCTGCCGAAACACAAGGCGGATTTGCAACTGTCCAAAACAACGAAGTCAGAGTAACTGCTGACGGAGTTGAGGAAAACGGAATACTTTCAGAATGAAATAAACGCAATATGCCACAAAAAATCCCGTTCGGAGTGAACGGGATTTTTTATATACAATTATTAATATAGCTCTCAATGTCGAACAAATCAAGACCGCTGTCTTTTCTCAGATAAAGAGGATGGTGAGGATGTCCTTTTTTGGAAATTGCACCTGAGCTGTACCAGCGTGCATCAAACTCCTTGCCTATCTGTAGCATCTCCTTAAGGCAGTCTTTGAGATAAGGTCGCATTTCTACGATTGTGCCCCATGCAGCCCATACGGATGGCTTTTCTTCTTTGTAAAGGGAGAGTATGTAACGGAAAGCCTTCATATTCTCTCTGTGAAGTATCTCGTTGAGCTCTGTATCCATATCGTCGGGCTTGGTTGCACGCTGAGCGTAAACGTTGAACATAATGAAGCTGTCGTACCCGTTGCCGAGGGCAATTCGCTCAACTGATTTGAGAGTATTGTCAAGGTCGTTTGGTGCAGCCGTTGAAGGGTTGATGCCGATGCAGATAAGGGGATTGCTGCCCTTTGTACCGAGGATGTAACGGTACTCACCGTAACGGTTGGGCACATACAGCCAATCCTCAACGTTATATTCGATATGGCTTTGAATTTCGCTTTCCTTGAGAGCAGAATAAAAATCCTGAATTTCCAGAAGCTGAGACTGTGATTTAGGAATATGCATAAAAATCTTCCTTTATATAATAGTATGGGAATTATAGCAAGAACTGAAAGGAACTGTCAAGTGGTATTTATGTTGACAATAACCGACAAATGTGATAGTATTCATATGAGCGAAAGCTCCCTGGAGCTATCCCAAAAACGGTAGGCGGCAGTCTTTTAACAGAGAGACTGTGACTCTCTGATTACATATCCATTATGAATCAGAAGAGGTGATTGCTATGACAGAGACAACTCTTGTTTTAGTACTCATTTTCTTTATTGTTCTTTTAATAAAGAAGTAAAATAAAGAAAACAACCGCCTCTCTCACTTAGGCGGTTGTTTTCTTTAAATAACCTAAACTAATTGAGACTAGCCGTCTATCGGATAGCTCCTTGTTACAGTTATATTATATACCACTTGGCAATCTCTGTCAAGTGGTATTTTTTCTTCTCTTCACTCATACACATTACCGAAGGGGAGATAGTATGACTTATACCGAACACGAAGAAAGAGCAAAAGCTCTCGGTGAATATATTGTGAGGAATAAAGCGACCGTAAGGCAGGCAGCAAAGTATTTTTCTGTCAGTAAGTCAACGGTGCATACAGATGTTGCCTACCGTCTCAGAAATATCGACGGTGAGCTGTGGTGCAAGGTAAAGGAGATTCTCAGCGAGAACAAGCAGACCCGGCACATCCGTGGAGGAATGGCAACCAGGGAGAAGTACAGAATAAAAAATGGCGTGTGACCTGCCTCCCTCATTGAGGGAGGTGGATTTTTTTGCTTCGGCAAAAAAGACGGAGGGAGCAAATCAACTCATCATTATTGTCAACATGCACAAAAATATATTAAAAATTTTTAAACTCTAACCCTGTAAAATCACATTTATGCTTATTGACTTTAAAGGAAGTTTAAATTATAATGAAAATGTATAAATATAGGGGTAGTGTCCCTGTTTACACAAAGGTTTAAGTTTTTTAGCCGAGCATTTCACAGGGAGGTCAGTTGTGAACGGCAAAGAAAAGCGAAGAGCCTTTCTATATCAAACACCGTGACGGAAACGTAAAGGTCACGGAATAATTAATGAGTGTGCGGATAGGTTTAACCCTTCCGCTCCCTCCGTCTTTGACTTCGTCAAATCCACCTCCCTCGAAGAGGGAGGCAAAAGGCTCCTCCTCAGAGGGAGCTGGCAAAACCGCAGGTTTTGACTGAGGGAGAACTCAAATAAAAATTCAAGGAGGAATTTTTAAAATGAAAACAATGAAACATTCAGGCAAAAAAGTCCTTTCAGTTTTCCTCGCTGTCCTCATGGTTATGACAGCCTGGGTTTTTGTTGCACCCACAGAGGCTGAGGCAGCAAGTAAAACTGTCGCTCTTTCAGCTCTTGCTGCAATTTCTAACGGTAGCGGTGACCGTGATAACGGTAGCAGAATTGTTATCTGTAGTGACGGTGAAGTAGGCAACACCACAGTTGGTAATGCGCGCTTCAGCATGGCTTCTATTCCTGAAAATGCCAGCAAGGTTACATTTAATCTCAGCACAGGTAACCACGGCGGTACTCTTGTAAGCGGCGCTTCGGTTAAGGTTTTTCTTATAGATCCTTCAAAGTGTCAGGCTACAAGCATTACTCATGCTGTCAATAACATTGCAAATGTTTATGGCAGTAACTACAATGCTCAGCAAGGTGTTACAAACGCATATAATTACTACGGTGTAACTGAAAGTCAGGCGCTTTATACATTTTCTCAGAACAGCAGCTCACACAGCTTTGACATTACTAATGCTGTAAATACTGCAAGAGCAAACGGCTGGAGTGACCTCTGCTTTGCTTTCATTATGCCTGCTATTTATAATGACGGAAACGGTAACTCCTGGTCTGATACACATATCAACGTTTCCGGCACAAATCTTGTTTGTGAATATGAACCCGTAGGTATGTATTACATCAAATATGTTGTTAATGTTACCGATACAGGTGATGAAAAAGACAATAATCTTTTTGTAAGCTACAGAACAAACAACGGTCAGGGAACGCTTGTAGAAAACGAAACTCTCATAGACGGAACACAGTATAGTTGGAACGGAAATAATGTTACAATTTACGAAGGTTATATCAATGGTTTCCCCACTGAGCTCTGGCATCACTTTGCATTTGATATGAACACCAGAACTGAGCGACACGAGAACTTCCGTATGTATATAGGTAGCGGTCCTGATAATCTGACGTCATACAGCCTTCTTTCAACAAGCGGCAATAACTGGACATATAAAAACTCCGCTCAGGATAACCACATGCCTGTTCAATCGGGGTATGATCCTTACCAGGCCAGAATTTCAGGCATGACCAGCCTTTCTGTCACTGTTGATAAAAACGGTCAGGGTCAGTCTTTGGTAACAACAGGTACTGTTTATGATCAATACGGTGTTCAGTGGTATCAGGCACCTACATACGCTGTTTCATCAAGCAGCACAAGTCAGGTTAATGTTTCAGGTATTTCAGCAGTTGCATCAGGTAGAGGAGCATATGTAAAAGTTACTGATCCTTCCGGTGTGTTCAAAAGTGAATACGGATACAACCCATCAACAGGAAAAGTAACCTTGTATTTAAGAGCAACAAGCGGTGGTGTGTCAGCATCAGTACCCATTACAATAACAGCTCCCCAATATAATGCATATCTGAATTATTATTCAGGTGCTAACGCAAAGACTTACAGCAATATAGGTTATTATAATCAGAGTGTTACTCTGACCGATATTCCTGCAAATACGGCAACAGCACAGATTGCCGGCGATGATAACTATCATCAGCCATACGAATGGCCTGCAAATGTCAGTGGCCCTCATACTTTAACCGGTGACTTGACTCTTAAGGAGGTAAAAGGTCAGAATGCTGCACATAGCTACGGTGACTGGACACAGAATGAAAATGACCACACAAGAACCTGCTCAGTTTGCGGTTATGTTCAGACACAGGAACACAAAGTTGACTATGACATGGGTTATATTACCAAGGAAGAAACCTGTACTGAAGACGGTGTAATGACCTATGACTGCTCAGTCTGCGGTAAGAAAGCAATTGAAACTTCAGTTATCAACAAAATCACAGGTCACGACTTCTCAGGCGAAATTGTTGAAAACGTAACCGGTGAAAACGGTAACCACTGGAAAAAGTGTTCACGTTGTGATGTTTACGGTTGGGGAACAACTGCAAACAATTACGAAAACCACAACTGGGATAAGAACTCAGACGGTGTTGTTGATGCAGGTGATGCAGAAACCAAGGCTTCAACCTGTAAAGAAGCAGGCTATGAAAAATATACTTGTAAGGTTTGTAATGCAACCTGGACAAAGACACTTGACCTTGCAGCTCATACAATTACTGCAACTGCAAAGAAGGACGTAGCAAACATCTGCGGCGGCGACGGTAACGCAGCTTTCTGGTCATGTTCAGTTTGTAACAGAGTATGGAAAGATGAAGCTCTCACAGAAGAACTTGCAGACACAACTGACGCTGACAATGACGGCATCCCCGATGCACTTGAAACAAAAGGTCCCGCCCACGACTTCACAGGCGCTTGCGTTTCCGCTACAGGCGGCAAGGACGGTACTCACCATCGTCAGTGCACACGCTTTACACAGTGTAAGACTTACGGCCCTGAAGAAAAGCACACTTGGGGTGAACCTGCAGTTACTGCTGCAACTTGTCTTAAGGCAGGTAAAAAAGTTTATACCTGTACAAGCGGCTGCGGTCAGACTTATGAAGAGACAATCGAAAAAGCCGATCATCAGATGACAAAAATCCCTGCCGTTACTCCTGAATGCGGCAAGGCAGGTAACAACGAGTATTATTACTGCTCAACCTGTAACAAATATTATAGGGATGTAAACGGCACAACAGAAACAACAGTTGCGGTTGAAACACTTCCCGCACTGGAACACAAGTGGACTGCTCACCACGATTACGATACACTTAAAACAGCTGCTGACTGTATGAATCCTGCAGTTTATAACAACCATTGTGATTATTGTAAAGTACAGATTATTGGCGCAACTCACCCCTACGGTTCACCTGATACAGTTAACGGCCATAAGTTCGACGGTGAAATAGTAGACCTCAAGAACGGTAAACACGCTTATAAGTGTACTGTTGAAGGCTGTACAGCATACGGCAACGAAACAAAATGTAAATATGAAGTTATAGAAGATGTAGATTCAACTTGTCATACATTTGGTTACACAACCTATAAGTGTACTATATGCGGTAACGGATATTCAGACACTAAGGCTTTAGATCCTAATAACCACACAGATGAAGGTACGAAAATAGTTGGTCAGCTTGATGCAAAGTGTAACACTAACGGTTATACAGGTGACACTCACTGCCTTGGTTGTGACGCTTTGCTCGAAAAAGGTGAAACAATTGTAGCTGACAAGACTGTTCATCCTCACGAAAACATGAAGGATTATGAAGCTAAGGCTCCAACTTGTCAGACAGAAGGTTATAAGGCTTACAGATATTGTGATCAGTGCGGAACCTACGAAATCGCAAAAGAAACAATCGCAAAGAAAGCTCATAAGTTCACAACATACACAACAAACAACAACGGCACACACACCGCAACTTGTGACACTTGCGATGCTGCAGTAGCTACTCCTGCAACAGAAACAGGCACTTGCTCAGGCGGCACAGCAAACTGCGTTGACGAAGCAGTTTGTACAGTATGTAAAACAGCTTACGGCGAAGTTAACAGCAGCAACCACAAGACACGCACGTTTGTTGCAAAGGTTGACTCAACCTGTCAGGTTGAAGGTACAGAAGCATACTATAAGTGTACTGCTTGTAATACAAACATCGATACTCCTGTAACAATCGAAAAGAAGGCTCACACCTACAGCTCTTGGACAAAGGTTGACGGCAAGGATGAACACACAAGATACTGTAAAACCTGTGTTGATGATGCAGCAAACAATCTTGTTATTGACAGACAGACGGCAGACTGTAACGGCGGCACAGCTTACTGTAATGCACTCGCTAAGTGCGCAGACTGTAAGGCAGAATACGGTGAATTGGATCTTGCTAACCACAGCACAGAAGCTAATACACTTAAGGATGTTGTAGCTGCAACCTGTCAGGCTCCCGGTTACACAGGTGACTACCGTTATAACTGCTGTAACGCTATTAAGGTGGCAGGTACAGCAACAGCTCAGCTTGCTCATACATACGATATTGAAGTTGAAGGTTCAAGAATCCCTGCTACTTGTATTGCAGAAGGTTCAGTAAAATATAAGTGTTCAACCTGTGTTGAAAGTGAAGGTGTAACAGCTGCAACTCAGAAGAAAGAACTTCCCATCGATGCAAAGAATCACGCAAGCGAAGAAACAATAACAGTAAATGCAAAGGCTGCAACTTGTGAAAGCGACGGTCATACCGGTGATGTTTATTACAGTTGTTGCTATGACTCAACAAAGACAGAAGCTGAAAACCGTAAAGCTCTTAAAGAAAAGGGCACTGTTATCAAGGCTAACGGCCAGCACGTTTACGGTGAAGCAGTTCCTGAGTACCTTATTAAAGAAATCAAAAAGGTTAAGGACGACGAAGGTAATGTAATCAGCAAAGAATTCGATCTCAAGGATGTAGATGCCCTTACTTACGACGATAAGGTTGCAGCAAGACGTGACGACGACAAGTGGTACCATGCACAGATTTGTACAATCTGTTATGAAGTAACATACGATGCTTGCTACACATATGCACACACATCAAACTGCGTAAAAACAGACACTTGCGAAATCTGTAAAGGTCTCTGCTCACTGAAATCACCTCTTGTTCATCCGGTTGAACTTGACTATGTTGCAGAAAAATCAGCTACCTGTACCGAATACGGTGTAAAGGCTCACTATGTATGTAGTGTATGTGGTGAGAAATTCTTCGACGCTTTAGGTAAGAAGCCTGTTTCAGATGACGATCTTAAGATTAGTTCAGCAGGCGGCAACCATGATTACAGCCCTGCTGAACCAATTAAAGGTAAAGATAAGCATGAATACAGCTGTAAACGTTGTCCCGCTAAGATTGAAGAAGATTGCTCAGGCGGCGAAGCAACATGTAAGGCTAAGGCAAAATGCTCAGTCTGCGGTCAGGAATACGACGAAATTGATGAAAAGAATCATATCACTGATGAAGTTGTAATCGTAGGCAAAAAGGATGCAACCTGCAGTGAAGGCGGTTACACCGGTGATTCATATTACAAGTGCTGCTACGTTGACGGTGCAGTGGATAACTCAAAGGCTTTCAAGGCTATGGGTGAAGCAACACCCAGCGAACCTTCACTTCACGTAATCGCTTATAAGGATACAGACGGTGACACTCATACAGCTTACTGTACTGCTTGTGCATATTCAGTAACTGTTGCACATGAATGGGTAGAAGGCGAGACACCTGAACTGAAAAACTGCACAGACACAGTTGAAATCACATCAACTTGCGTTTGTGGAAAGACTAAGACAAAAACAATCGTTGGTGAACATGACCTTGAAACAAAGGTAGACAAGAAAGCTGCAACATGTATATCAGAAGGCTACGAAAAGACAATTGAGTCATGTAAGAAGTGTGACTATTCTGCAACAACAAACGAAAAGGTTTTACCCAAACTCCCGCATAATATTGTTACGGAGGAAGCTGTAAAGCCGACTTGTGACGGTGTAGGTAAACATGCATATACTTACTGTAAGAATCCGGGCTGTCCTTACGGCTACAAAAAAGATCTGTTTATCGGTTCTCTTGCAGGCTATGAAGCTTACAAGAATAACGACGGTAAGACTGTAGATAAACTCGGTCACCAGGATAAGGACAACAACGGCAGCTGCGATAACTGTTACAATCCGCTTAAGGAAAATATTGACGGAACAAGATGTAATTGCATATGTCATAAGCAGAATGTATTTATGAAGTTCCTCTACAAGATCCTTCAGTTCTTCTGGAAGCTCTTCAAGATTGAACAGACTTGCGGATGCGGAACTAAGCATTGGTAAAAAAATCAAAAAGGTGCATGGCTCAGCCGTGCATCTTTTTTTGTGAAATTATTTTGAAATTAATTTTATTTTTCAAAAAAACATTGACTGTTCGTGTCTAAAGTGGTAGGATATATATGTATGATTATAATTCTGAACGGAGGCAATAAAATGAAAAAGCTTTTATCAATTCTTCTGGCTGTACTTGTTATAGTTACTTCCTGTGTTTGTGCTATATCTGTATCAGCTGTTGATTGTAGCAATGGTCATAATGTGGTGACCTACACTTCCCAGAACAATACCTACCATGTCGGCAAGTGCACCGCTTGTAACAAAACGGTGAAAAGATCACACAATATGGTCTATGACAGCAGAGTTGAACCTACCTGTACGACTGCGGGAAAAATAAACAACAAATGTGAAGACTGTGGTTATACCGAAAGTTCAATCATTACAAGCGGACACAGCTTCACAAGAACAGAGTATACTTTTTTCTTTGATTCTGATAACAATGCGATGTGCAACAAGGTAGATTATTGCAGTAAAACCTGTGAAATAGTGACAGGTCCTTTTATGGCCGGTGCTACGAACGTCTGCCCTGAATGCCGCAACAGCACGGTTACAAAGAAGACTGTTTATTATCCCTCATGTACTTCAATTGGTAAAACAGTATACAGCTGTAGTTTTTGTAAGACTGATATTACAAAAGACAAGCTTCCTATGAGTACACATACTTATGAAACAAAAATTGTTGAGCCGGAAACTTGTGAAAAGGCAGGCAGCATCAAAAAGCAGTGTGTAAACTGCGGCTTTGTGGCAGAAGAGAATAAGCTTCTTGAAAAGAAGCACAGAATGGATAAAGCAGGTGAAATTTACGAATATAATTATTCAGGTCTGGACTGTGAAGTTAAAGGCAATTGTGCAGATTGCAATGCTTTTGTTAAAGTGACAAAGAAATATGTTGTAACCGAAAAGTGCAGCAAATGTGAGAGCAATATTACTTCAAAAACAGTAGTATTACCGAACAACTGTGAAGACCCGGCAACAGTTACATACAAATGTGCAAACAGTTACTGCCCCGAATATACTGAAACTACTGTACCTCTTGGTCACGCAGCAAAGAAAACAACATATTATTACCAGGACGGTATTTTTGATTATGCTCAGGTGGATTGTTACAGATGCGGCGTAAAGGTAATTAATGATGATTCGTATAAAAATAAGACCGCATGCAGATACTGTTCAGGAAAAATCATTGAAAGAGTAGTTATTGAACCTACTTGTAATGCCAACGGTTATACAAAGGTTACTTGCGGAGATTGCAGTAAGAGTTACACAGAAGATTCTGTAGTTAAAAAGTCTCATTCTGTTACTGAAGCTAAATGGGTATATGATTATGAAGCAAATTTAAGCAGATACAGCCTTTCTTGCGCAAATTACGGTTGTATCGGCGATGCATATGCAAACAATATTGCTGTCCTTGGCGTATGTCCTGAATGTCTCGGAAACAAGCAGCTGATTGATAAAAGAGAAATATATTCAGACTGTATCACAAAGGGATATACAGTATTTAAATGTAAAACCTGTAGCCATAGAATTACTGATGAGGGTATAGTGTATTACGATCTGGAAAAAGCAAACACTAATGCCAAGAGCCATAATAATCTTACTCAGGTGACAGATGCAACCTGCAAAGCAGAAGGCTATACAAAGACAACTTGTAAGAATTGTTACCACACAGTGATATCAAACAGAGTTGCCAAGAAAAACCATAACAGTGATTGGATAATTTCAAATTACAACGACGACGGTACTGTAACCACTACATATACAGGATGTGACCTTTGCGGTGAAACTCCTGATGCAACTACTGTAAGCGGTAACTTGGGATTTTGTAAGGCTAACGGATGCACCCAGCTGGTAGTAAGAAAAGAAATACAGAATGTTTCATGTGCAAAGGAACTGGAAGGACATACCAAGTACATTTGTAACGTAGGTCATGAGATTGTCGAAAACATCGTTCCTTTTGCACATCAGTACGGCCCCTGGATAATTGAAAAGAAAGCAACCTGTATCTCAGAAGGACTTAAAGTAAAGACTTGTTCAGTGTGCGAAGGCAGATTTGAAACCGTAATTCCTATAAACACAAACTCAGCAGGTGAACCTGTTCACTCATTAGTAGTGTTTGTGGAAGGTAAGGCACCTACCTGTACCGAAGACGGTTATTCAGCTGAAACCTATTGTGTATGGTGCGGCGAAACCTTTGATTCAAAGGTTATGCTTGCAACCGGACACAAGACCAATCCTTTATCAGAGAATCCTCATTATTGCACAGCATGTAATAACTATATTGTTGATGAATATGGCGAGGGAATGACAAGAGTTCCTATGACTGATGCAAACGGAAATCCCATATATGTAGTCAAAGACTACGTAGTAAAAGTTGATCCCGAAACCAAGGAGACTATATACGAAAAGGATGCAAACGGTAATTATATAGTTGATGAATACGGCAGAAAGATACCCGTATACGAAAGAGACAAAGATGGAAACCGTATTCCTATCTATGAGTATGAAAAAGATGGAAGTATCAAACTGGTTTACAAATTAGTTCCTTGTAAGTGTATCCACCACAATAACGCTCCGCTCGGACAAGTATTCTTCAAGATTATCCTGTTCTTCTGTCAGATTTTCGGAATCAACAAGATTTGTGATTGCGGTGAAGCTCACTATTAATTAGAATATTTCAGAACTACCGAGGGAAACTTCGGTAGTTTTTTTGTGAATATCAAATTGGAAAAAATATGTAAAAAATCAGCCAAGACTATTGAATTACTCTTGTCTTTTATGTATAATACTATAGAATAGAGTAGTATGGAGTACAAGGAGTAATTTTAAGGCTACTTAGAAAAATTTTAAAAGTGAAAGGAAAAATTACTATGCTCAACAACGCACCCACATCAAACAAAAGCATTCTCGACTGGCTCGAAGATAAGCTCGCTCTTGTTAATCCCGACAAGGTAGTATGGATTGACGGTTCAGATGCTCAGATTGAAGCTCTTCGTGCAGAAGCTTGCTCAACAGGCGAAATGATTAAACTCAATCAGGAGCTTCTTCCCGATTGTTATCTTCACAGAACAGCAGTAAATGACGTTGCACGTGTTGAAGGCAGAACCTTCATTTGTGCTCCTACAAAGGAAGATGCAGGCCCCACAAACAACTGGATGGATCCCACTGAAGCTTATGAAATGCTTTACGACATCGCTAAGGACAGCTACAAGGGCAGAACTGCTTACATCATCCCTTATTCAATGGGACCTGTTGGTTCAGAATTCTCAAAAGCAGGTATTGAGCTTACAGACTCAATCTACGTTGTACTTAATATGTGCATTATGACAAGAGTTGGCTTCAATGTTCTTGATGCTCTCGGCGACAGCAACGACTGGGTAAGAGGTCTTCATTGCCGTTGCGATATCGACGAAGAAAAGAGATATATCTGTCAGTTCCCCCAGGACAACACAATCATTTCAGTTAACTCAGGTTACGGCGGAAACGTTCTCCTCGGTAAAAAGTGCTTCGCTCTCAGAATCGCTTCAAACCAGGGTAGAAAAGAAGGCTGGATGGCTGAACATATGCTTATCCTCGGTATCGAAAATCCCGAAGGCGAAGTTAAGTACATCTGTGCCGCATTCCCCTCAGCTTGCGGTAAGACAAACCTTGCAATGCTCATTCCTCCCGAATATTATTCATCAAAGGGCTACAAGGTATGGTGCGTAGGTGACGACATCGCTTGGATCCGTAAGGGTGCAGACGGCAGACTTTACGCTATCAACCCCGAAAACGGCTTCTTCGGCGTTGCTCCCGGCACAAACATGAAGTCAAACCCCAACGCACTTCTTACAACTAAGAAGGGCACAATCTTCACAAACGTTGCTCACAACCTTGATGACAACACAGTTTGGTGGGAAGGTCTTGACAAGAATCCTCCCGAAAACGCAAAGGAATGGACAGGCAAGCCCTGGAACGGTAAGGTTGACGAAATCAAGGGTGCTCATCCCAACAGCCGTTTCACAGCTCCCGCTAAGAACTGCCCCTGCATCAGCAGCGAGTTCGAAAATCCCAACGGTGTACCTGTATCAGCTATCGTATTCGGTGGCCGTCGTGCTAAGCTTGCTCCTCTTGTATATCAGTCAAGAGACTGGAACCACGGTGCATTCGTAGGTTCAATCATGGCTTCAGAAACAACTGCAGCAGCTTCAGGTGCAGTTGGTGTTGTTCGCCGTGACCCTATGGCTATGCTTCCCTTCTGCGGCTATGATATGGCTGACTACTGGCAGCACTGGATTGACATCGGTGAAACACTTGATCCTGAAAAAGCTCCCAAGATCTTCAACGTTAACTGGTTCCGTAAGGATGACGAAGGCAACTTCATGTGGCCCGGTTTCGGTGACAACCTTCGTGTACTTGACTGGATCATCAACAGATGTGAAGGCAAGGTTGACGCTGACGAAACAGCAATCGGTTACCTTCCCAAGGCTGAAGACATCAACCGTGCAGGTATTGAAGACGAAGTTTCACTTGAACAGCTCAAGTCAATCCTTGACGTTGACAAGAAGCTCTGGGCTGAAGATGCTAAGGGTATCGAAGAGTTCTACGCTAAGTTTGGCGACAAGCTTCCCAAGGAACTTAAGGCTGAGCTTGAAAACCTCAAGAAGAACACAGCTGAATAATCAATTAAAGACTTACAGCTCTCCAAAATCGGGGAGCTGTTTTTTTGCACTTAAATTCTTAAATTGTGTTACAGATACACAAAAAATCTCATAAGATTATTGATAAACTGTTTCATTTGTGATATTATATGCTATATATAAATATTTATAAAGGGCATATATAATGAAATTCAGAAAAACTTTTTATATTTTAACACTTATTTTGGTTTTACTCCTCAGCTTTACTGTGACATCTCTTGGCGTTTCAGCTGAAGAAAAGTTTGAAAATAACCGTATGGGACTTATCTCTGTTTCTTACAGAGGTGATACTGAAAATTATCCCGAAAACTCACTTGAAGCAATTCTTTCCGCAAAGGAAATCGGTGCTGATATGGTAAGTGTGGGCGTGCAGAAAACAAAGGATGTGCTTATTCTTGCTGAGGATGAGAATATCGGTAATTTCTGCAACTCGAAATCAGAATCAATTTCAGCAAGCTATTGGGATCAGGATCTTGAAAACTGCTATCTTTATGACAACTCAGGAAAGCTTACGGAATGTAAGGTCGCTTGTCTCTATGATGCTCTTACGGTAGCAGAGGATATTATTCTTATTCTTGACATTGACTCCGAAGATAAGGATGATGTTTATGATGTGGTGCAGTATTACGGTGCAACTGACAGAGTTTTTCTCAGATTCAAGGAAAACTCAAGTGATATTGTACAGTGGGTAAACAGCAAAGAAACAAAGCCGAACGTAATCGGAATTTATAACGGCAACATTATCTGGAATGCGATTTCACATATTGAAAATCTTTCTGAGGTAAGCAGTATTGTTCACTACGAAAGCAAAAACTATTTCAATGTAATGTACGGCCCTTTTGTTGCAGACAGATTTTCTGCAGAAGGTAAGGCACGAGCTCTTGCGCCTGCTTATGACCCTGACCTTTGCGGTCAGCGTGAGGACAATGCATCAGGATGGAATGAGCTTATAGAGAAAGGCTTTTCCGCAATTGAAACCAACAATATTAAATCACTTGTTGAATATGTAAATAGAGCTGATGCGCTGAATTTAAGCCTCAGAAAACTTACCGAAAAGGCAGAAAAAACCGACTTGTCTGTTTACTCAGATGTTTCTGCAGATAACCTTCAGAAGGCTCTCAGAACGGCAAAAGCAGAGCTCGAAAGAGGTGTTTCATCAGTCGGTGAGCTTGAAAGCGCTAAGTCACAACTGCTTCTTGCTATGAACAGACTTAACCTTTCAGACGGAAAAGAAAGTCAGAAGGGAGCGCTCAATGTTACTGCAGGAAAGGTGATTGCTGCCATTTTAGTAGGTGCAGCGATTCTTGCAGGGCAGATTTACGTACACAAAATGCAGAAGGAGAAACGGAGAAAATAAGAGATAATTTCCATGCATTTAATATATACACTATATAAGGAGGACCTAAAATGAAAGAAAAAACAAAGAACTGGCTGCCTTATGCCAAAACACCGGAAGAAGTCGGTGTATCATCAGTGGTTATGAAGGAGTTCATTGACAAATGTCTTGAAATCGGCAAAGAAGTTCACTCATTTATGATTATCAGAAACAACAAAATTGCCTGCGAAGTTTACAGAGAACCCTTCAATCAAAAGAGCAATCATATGATGTACTCTGTGAGTAAGAGCTTCACCTCAACGGCAATCGGTTTTGCAATTGAAGAGGGTTATTTCAATGTTGACACAAGATTCGTTGACATTTTCCCCGAAGCAAGAGGAGATAAGCTTGATGAATATCTTGAAGAGCTTACTGTTGAAGATCTTCTCACAATGAGAAGCGGTAAGGAAGTAAGTGTTTTCCTTGACAAGACAAAGGACCGTTGGTTCCAGGATATTCTTGCTTCTAACTGGATTTCCGAGCCGGGTACTGAATTCCTTTACATAAGTGAAAACATGTATCTTCTCTGCTGCATTATCCACAAGGTTGTGGGTATGAGCGTTATGGATTACCTTAAGCCCCGTCTTTTCGAACCCCTCGGTATTGAACATCCTTTCTGGGAAACATGTCCGAGAGGCGTTGAAGCAGGCGGTTGGGGTATGATGCTCACAACAGAAGACCTTGCAAAATTTACATACTGCTATCAGCAGAAGGGCAAATTCGGCGGCAAGCAGGTTATTCCCGAATGGTGGGTTGAAGAAGCAACAAAGTACCATGCAGACACAGCTAAGGCTAACAAGGACTCAGACTCAAAGGTTGGTTACGGCTATTGCTTCTGGATGAATGCAGGCTGTGAAAATTCCTACCGTGCAGACGGTATGTTCTGTCAGTTCGGTATGGTATTTAAGGATTACGATGCAGTTTTCGTAATGACCGGCGGTGAAATTTCCGAACAGGGTATGCGTGACGTTATCTGGGATTATATCCCAAGAGTGTTCATCGAGCCTGACAAAAAGGCTGAAACTGTTGAACTCAGCTTCCCGCCTTATGAAAAGCTTCCTAAAAAGCCACGTTCACTTGCTCTTGAAAGCAGAATCGACGGAAAGCTTATGAAGCTCAGTAAGCCTATTATAGTTAATATTGCAGGCTATCCCGTAAGCGTTGTGCCTCTTACAGCTCTCTTTATGGAAAGCGACAAGGCAGGTAACATCAACGACGTTGTTATGAACTTCAAGGAAGACGAAATGCTTATGTCTTGGTCTGAGGGCGATGAAATCAACTCAGTCAGCATCGGTCTTGACGGTGAATACCGATGGGATAAAATTGTTATCGGTCAGATTGAATATAACACCTGTTCAACTGCTTGCTGGAACACAGAAAACGAGCTTGAAGTGAGAATCCGCTGCATTGAAGCAGTTGCAGAAAGAGTGCTCAAATTCAAGTTCAACGGTGACAATGTTGTAATGCGTCCCTCTGCAAATCCGCCAACGGGTGTTATGGCTGAAACTCTTAAGGAAACCGTAAAGGACGTTATCAAGCAGAAGTTTGTTCAGACTGCAGTGAGCAAGGCTCTTCCTCATCTTGTACCTTTCGTTGATGCAGTTCAGCGCGGAAAAATTAAATAAGGGAGGAAATAAGGGTGTTTTTTAAAATA
Organism: Clostridia bacterium; assembly: GCA_017522205.1. Classification (GTDB taxonomy): domain Bacteria; phylum Bacillota; class Clostridia; order Oscillospirales; family Acutalibacteraceae; genus UBA6857. Next base: position 2,559 of record JAFWZS010000062.1, on the reverse strand, counting down.
ATGTATTTTCTCTGTGTTGCTGCAGAATTCTATGCAGTACCTACATTTCTGAAGTACTATTGGCCACAGAGATGTAAAAAATCTTTTATTTGGAAAACAGTTGCGGCTACTCTTTTTGTGCTTACAGGCTTTTTTGCAATGAAGGCTTCAGGAAACAATACACTTTATGCAGATATGATTATGTGGGGACTTGTTTTCGGCCTTATGGGCGACCTTTTCCTCCATGCACTTTCTCAGAAAATGATACTTCTTGTAGCCGGTGTAATCGCTTTTCTTACAGGACACATCTTCTACATTGTCGGCATTCAGAAAGCTATTAAAACCACATATCCCGATGCGGCAGTATTTGCGTGGTATGAACTTCTCGCAATTGCAGTTGTAGTCGTGTTGGTTCTTTGCGTGATGATTTTCGGAAAGCTTATAAAAACTGACCAACCTCTTATCCTTGTTGGACTTTCAGCGTACCTTGTGTTCCTCACATCAATGCTTGTGAAAGCATTCAGCTTTGTAATAGGTGAGTGGGCATACGGCATGAACGACCACATGGTAATGATTGCAGTAACTGTAGCTTTAGGTGCTTTACTGTTCTTCATCTCCGATTTGACAATGGGTCTTCTTATGCTCAATAAAGAAAGATTTGAAACAAAGAAGATGAGATGGTTCAATATTGGCACATATTTTTCAGCACAGATACTTCTTGGAAGCAGTATTTACTTTGTGCAGTCATTTGAAATTTTCGGCAGATAAAAACAAAGATTATCGGGTATGCAGAAGGTTCTGCATACCCGATTTTGCAAGCGAAAAGAGAGCAAAAAATAATTTTAAAAAAATTGCAAAAAACACTTGACTTTATGGTTTCAGGTGTGTATAATATCTCTTGTTCGTTGCGGAATTGTGTAAGGGTAGCACAGCAGACTCTGACTCTGTTTGTCTGGGTTCGAATCCTAGTTCCGCAGCCAAAAAATCCGACAAGTTTCGACTTGTCGGTTTTTTTTATCCAAGCCGACAGGCTTGGTATATCATCACGCGTCAGCGTGTATATCATCAAGGGCGGCAACACCGCCCTTGTATCTCATCACACCGAAGGTGTGTATTTCTGTCGGCTTGATGATATACAACCTCTTCGAGGTTGATGATATGCAATTCCTTCGGAATTGATGATATGCAAGGCTTCGCCTTGACTTTTTCATTTTAAGTTGATATAATTTTCTAAGAGGTGATTATATGAAAGAAGAAAATCAACCTAAAGAAAAATGGATTCGTATGAATAATATAATGAACAAGGTTCTGAAAATTATTGGTATTATCGGTATTGTTCTTGTAGCAATTAGTCTGATTGTGGCTTTTTTTGGAATTTTAATGAGAACGAGCTATGTGAATCTTTTTTATGCGGGTATTTATCTTTTAATATTTGTCGTCCCTGCGTATTTTGCTGCATTTTTGATGGTTTTTGCAATAGCAGTAATTATAGAAGGAAAGAGCAAAAAGTAAGTTGATAAATTAAATCAATAATGTATCTGTTGCCAAATTAAGCTGCAAACACAAAAAACCTCGTTCTTTGAACGAGGTTTTTTCATTTATGTCCGCAGGACATAACTTCATTACGAGCGAAGCGAGTGCTTCATTTGACAGCTTGCTGTCAACTTCATTGTCCGAAAAGCGGACATAAACGAATGAAGTTGCCTTAGGGCAAATGAAGTGCTGACGCAATGAAGTGTGCCTAACGGCACAATGAAGTTGCCCTACGGGCAAACGGAATTTACGAAATTTGGAGAATTGCAAACCAATAAAATATGTGGTATAATTTTTTATATGAATTAGAATTATACAAAGGAGTGTTAAGATGAAAACAAAGATTTGTACTTCTATGTATTGGAAAAAGCAAACAATATTTCTTCTTGGTATTTGTGTTTTAGTTGCATTTGCTGTTATTGTGTTTTCAGTGATATACAAAGATTTGGAAATGTTTGTTGTATTAGGTGGTTGCTCTCTTGTTTGCATACTGTGCATATTTTACTTGATATATTGTATGCGTAGGTTATTGACAGAAGTGCTTATAAGTGAAGCGTTTTTTCAATCTGTGATTTTAAATAAAAAACTTGCTGTAGTGGACAATGACAAAATAGTTTATTACGCTATATTTGAAGAATTTGAGCATGCTCATCCTCCGACAAAAGTAAAGTTTATACTTATATCTAATTCACCCTTTAAATATGAACCAAGAAAATCTGTTTTTACTAAAGGTATTTTAGGTCGTTATGATATTCATACTCAAATCTTAATCCCATATAATAGTGATACAATGAAGTTTTTTGATCTGGGAAAATGGATTTGTGTTGGTTGATTTTTTTGATTTTGTTGCTAAATTGAGCTGTAAACACAAAAATCGACAAGCTGAAGCTTGTCGTTTTTTCATTTGATGAATTATACTATCAAGTGCAACACTTTGATAAAATAAAGTAACCCATATAAATCCATGGTATAATGTGATTGCGAGAAAACAAAAACCAAGGAGGATTTATATGAGTTACACACATCTTACCATAGAAGAACGCTGTT
>JAFWZS010000061.1 GCA_017522205.1 Clostridia bacterium | reverse complement strand
TGAATCTTCAGCGATTACATATACTTTCAGTTCATCGCCTTGTGATACTTCAAAAGATTTTATGTATCGGGTGTTATAATTCTCGCCTGATTTACGAACTTCATCAGTAATATCTTGTTTACTGATTTCTTTGCCGTTTACTTCTTCAATAAGTGTAAAAGATTTAAAAGTAATAGGTGCATTTCCGTAAGCAAGATGAGATGCAATTCTGAAACCTGCCTCAACCTGTAATTTTCCGTTGCTTAATTTAGAAGATGCAGACATATCGGCCTCTAACTTAGGCAAATGGTTACTGAACAGATAAGAAACATCAACACCATCTAAATATTCGGTTTTTGTACCTTCTGAAGTTTTGATAGAAAGCAACGGCCATTGGTCATAGTCAACAAAAAGTCCAACATCTATTGTACCTGTAAACTCGTTGTCGTTTCTTGTTAACGATGCACTATTGCCATCTATTATAACTGAAAGCTCCATATCATCGGAAATCATTTTAGGTACTACTGTTAAAGAAAGCTGAATGCTTTTCATATCTTCACTCGGATTGCCGATAGAATAGTCAACACCTGAAATTAAGCTTGCTTCTTCCTTTAACTGTTTATCAACGTTATTGTAAATAGAGTTAATTTCATTTCTTAACATTTGTATTTCTGAATCAAGGTTAGAATTTTGACTTTTGAGTTTTTTTACATCATCTGTAAGTGCTCCAATCTTGATAGCACTTACCACAAGTAAAACAGCAAGAAGTAAAATGATTATTCTGTTTGAGTTAATTTGTTTCTTGTTTTCGTCCACGGTCAAAACCTCCTCAAATCTTGATGGGAATATATATATTTTCACAAGTTAATCATATCACATTTTTACGATGTTTTTCAATATAAACTATACATACCGCAATTAAAAATTGTTTAAAATATAATTTTGGTTTTAAGTTGCATAGTTTATTTTCATTATCAAGAGCCGCTTTGATTCTTCTCTTGATAACAAAAAACATTCTATCTATATGATAAATGTAAGTGCAGTAGTCAAACAACTGACTATTGCACATCGCTTTTTATATTACAAACTGAGGTTAAACTCTTTATTATGATTTTTATAATAATTATTGACAAACGATAATTTATGCGTATAATGAAGATGTAACAATTATCGCAAAACGATAATTTTAGATGAAGATAGTCGGACTTTAAGGAGGAATGAATATGAAATTTAAAAAATATCTGTTGTTTCTTTTGCTTGAAGCAGTAGGCGTTATCGGCATAACAAAGGGCTTGGGAGTAAAGACGGAAAGTGTGTTTGATTTGCTTTCGTATCCACTTGTGAAGACAGCTGATTTTCTCGGTGCAATGTCTCTTTCGGGAAGTATTGGAAATGCAGTGGCAATTGCAATTTATTCGCTTTTCTGTCTGATACCTGTTTTTGTGATGCTTTTCAGAATCAAGAATAAAGCTTTCGTAAAAACTGACAGTCTGCTTGTGCTTGTTTCCGCTGTGCTTTTTGCAGTAGTATATCTGCTTATAAATCCCTCGGAAATGGGACTTCACGGCTTGGGAGAAGAAGCTTCAATGGTAGCTTTCTCTTTCTGGTCGCTTCTTGTAGGCTATTTAGTGCTGAAATTTGCAGACAAGCTTAAAATTGCTGAGGGCAAAAGAACAGAAAAGCTTCTTTCTCTTGTGCTGAAAATCACCGGTGCAGTTTTCGTATTTGCTCTTTGCAGTGCAGAGCTTGTAAAAACTGAAATCGGTATTGTTACTTTGCTTTCTTTTGCAAACTCTATTCTGCCCTCTGTTTTCGGTGTTATAATTGTAATTTACTGTTTAGATGTTCTTTCGGAATTTGCACTTGACCGATACAGTGAAAACACATTAAAAGTCACCGAAAAGCTCTCCTCTATTTGCATACTTGCATTGAGAGTTACCGTGAGTGTAACTGCTCTCTTCTCTGTACTTCAGCTTAAATATATAAATGAGCTTTCAAACGTAAAATTCAGTGTTGATATACCGATTCTTTCCTTCGGATTTATCCTTCTTGTGCTTATACTGTCGGGATTCCTTAAAGACAGCAAGGCTCTGAAAGAAGATAACGATTCCTTTATATGAGGTGAGAGTATGGCAATAAAAGTTTATCTTGAAGATGTACTGAAGAAAAAGGAAATGACCTCGAAGGAATTGTGTGCGCTTGTCGGTATTACCGAGGCAAATCTTTCCATTCTCAGAAGCGGAAAAGCCAAAGGTGTACGTTTTTCAACGATTAATAAAATCTGTTACTACTTAGAATGTGATGTAGGCGATATACTTAAATTTGACGGAGAATTGGAAGGTGAAGAAAATGAAGATTAAAGTTGTTACATTGCTTATGGTTTTGTGCATAGTTGTGGCAGCTCTCAGTGGCCCTCAGCTGAAAAAGCCTGAAGGTGAAAACAAAAGCATTCTCGGTGACAGACTTATCGGCACGGTTATCACAACGGAAGGTCTGAACACTTTTGATATGGAAGCATATTTTAATGAAAACATAGACAGTATTGTCGAAGACGAAAATCATACTGTAAACATTGAAGATAAGCAGAATTATAATAACAAAATCTATGCTCGACAGGTTATAAAAGAGGATATAAACGAAGACGGAGAAAAAATAACTCACAAGGAATATGTCTTTGATGACATAGACGGATTTTGGATTTTCGATGCAAAAATACCCTCAACCGAGACCGAGGAAAGCTACACCTGTCTTTGCTCTGAGGGCGGAATTTCAAATGTAAAATCGAAGATTCACCACACGGATAACGGAGCACAGGAAATCGAACTGACAGCCGATGTTTATTACTCCTATGAAAAATGGGGTACTGTTTTCTACATGAATCCCGTTTATCAGGAAAGCGACGGGGATATTTACTGCGTTGAGGGTATGGGTTATGCCGTTTCGGGTGACAAGGGTTCAATTGATGGGACTTCAAGCGGAAGTCAGACACTAAGTGATAAAATTACCGTCAATGATAACGGTGAGGAAATAGTGTATCAGTCAAAGGTAACGATCAACTATATTCCTGTTTATGTACCTTCTAATATTGAATTTGTATTTATGAACGATGACAATAAAGCGATTAAAGAGGAAAACTTCAAACCCGAAAATGTACCTGAAAAACTCGCTGTACCAGAGGGTACGGAGTATGTGATTGTTCTTCAGGAAAACGAGGAAGGTTCAATTGCCGATGTAATCGGAAAGAATTGCGAAAATGCCGAATTTATTGCCGAAGATAACGACGAATACTGCTCACTACACAGTGTAAATCTTGTTTGGTGAAATATGAACAACTTACTTTATTAAGCTGTAGAAAGAAGAATAATATTTTAACCTCGTTGAAGCAGGTGTACTGCAACAACGGGGATTATTTGTGCAAGGAAGAATGTAATAATTCAATAATACTTGAAAAACAATAAATATGGAGTGCAATTTGTTGGATTTTTTTGAAAATACTCATTTACCCCTTGACAAAAATGATTATGTAAATAAACGCATTTATGAGAAGGCATACAATCGGGGGAATTGCAATAATTGTAGAGGCAAGAGCAGCAAAAAACTTTTTCTTTTTACCTTCGGAAATTTCAAAAACTTCACTTGAAAAGGCAGGCTCTTTTTTTACTTCTTCAGGTATATTCGGATTAATAACAGGAGTTTCACAAAGGGCACATTTTTTTGCTGTGCTGTCAAGTTCAACTCCGCAATTTACACAATATGACATATTTTTCCTCCCACTTTATTCTCTGTTACTTTCGATTTTCACATGAACACCCATTTTAACTAGCCTTGTGTAAAACTCTCTCTCAATATCTCTGTCCTCGTAACAGTTTGAGAAGGTAAACACAAGCACGTCACCGTGGGATATTACGCCGCACCTTGCACCGTTGAGCTTACCCGCACCGGTAAAGAGAGTAATTTTTTCAACCTTTTCACCTACTGACGGTGGCAATGGCACAGGACCGATATTTGAAAGAAGGCTTGTTGTTGTCTGTTCACCCGTAATAATAAATGAAATTGCAATACCCAGATCTTTAATCGGTAAGGGCAGAAACTTCATTACGGGATTTCGTTCAAGCTTGAGATTCTGGGTCATCATCGAGTTGGTAAGCTTTGGGTCATTCGCAAGTCTAAGCTGAAGAGAAACGGTTCTCAGAAGCTCTTCAAATGTATACTCACCTAAGTTGGGATCGATTTTTACTCTCAGGCAAAGAACAAAGTTTCTGAGAGTTTTTGATGGAAAAGCTTTTCTGAGATTTACGGGAATCTGCACCGAAACTTCTTTCTGCTTTTTGTTTTCTCTTTTCTGCTTTTGATAATGAATGTCAAGAAGCAGGGTTGCGAGAAATTCCGTTACCGTTACACCGTAGCTTTTTGAAAGTGCGTGAAGCTCTTTAAAAGACATTGTACCTGAGGTAAAGTTATTCATATGCTTAGGTACTTTTAAGCCCTTTGCGTGATAAACGAATTTATCACGTCTGTTATATTTGACTTTTGAGTTTGCATATTTGAGATATGAATCTTCAAGCTCCTCTTTTTTGGGCTTATCATTTACATTCAGCACAAAGTCGTTATATTCAACCTTTTCACCTTTAAGGCGGAGATATTCACCCGTAAGTGTTGAAATGAACACAGCGGCACCGTAGCCGTCACAAAGAGCGTGATACACGTCTACGGAAATATTTTTACCGAGATAATACACTCTGAAAAGGAAGCTGTTATTTTCACGGAATTTGATTCTGTAGCAGGGATTCTTTATATCAGGCAGAACTGTAGGAGTATTAGGATTGCGCTCAAAATAGTGCCAGAAAAAGCCTTTTCTGATTCTGACGTTAAACGACGGAATACGTACGAGTGTGTTCTCAAGAGCTTTCTGCAAAGTATCCTTGTCCACTTCTTCCTTTAATCTTATTGACATTCTGTATATGTTGGACCATGTGTTGCTGTTCTGTCCGGGAAAAATCTTAGCGGCATTGTCAAGCCTGAACCAATCAAAGGAATTTTTTCTCATTACAATCCCCTCCTCGTCATGAGAATGTACAATTAAAATAATTATACAATAAAGCAAATAACTTTACAAGATTTTGAAGAAAAAAAATCGGATGGCAAAGCCATCCGAAAGTGGAATTTTTGTGCTCTTTTACGCTTTTGCTTCGCAGTAAATGCAGCGGTAAACCTTATTATCTCTGTCCGTGAGAGTAAATACCTGTTCAAGATTGGACTCAACAGAAGTAATGCAGCGCGGATTCTTGCACTTGATTACTCCGTGAAGAGTATCCGGCAGGTCAACATGCTTCTTTTCGACAAGCTTGCTGTCGTGAATGATGTCAATTGTTGTGCCCGGATCAACATAGCCGAGAATTTCAAGATTCACGTCAAAGTTACTGTCGATTTTGATGATGTCTTTTTTGCCAACCTTCTTGCTGGGAACATTCTTGATAATTGCAACTGTGCATTCAAGCTTATCAAGACCGAGAAGGTTATAGATTTTCATTGCATTACCTGCTGTGATATGGTCGAGGACAATACCCTCTTTAATTGAGTCTATGTGCATAACTAACCTTCCTTTCTCAGTCAACTGTAATTTCAAGAAGTTTAAGAATGAGAGCCATTCTCACATATTTGCCGTTAAGCACCTGTTCAAAGTAGCAGGCTCTGCTGTCAGAGTCAACATCTGTTGAAATTTCATTAACTCTTGGCAGCGGATGAAGAATTGAAAGGTCTTCCTTTGCGTTCTTCAGCTTTGCCTTTGTAAGAATATAACTGTCACGGAGTCTTATATATTCCTCTTCACTGAGGAAACGTTCCTTCTGAACTCTTGTCATATAGAGAACATCAAGTTCGGGAAGAACCTTTTCAAGGTTGTCTGTCTGAACGTATTCGATGTTATTTTTCTGAAGAACATCCTTTTTGATGTATGAAGGAAGCTTAAGCTCATCAGGTGAAATAAGAACAACCTTAACGTTTTCATAACGTGAAAGAGCCTGAATAAGTGAGTGAACTGTTCTGCCGAATTTAAGGTCACCGCAGAAGCCGATTGTGAAATCTGTAAGCTTACCCTTTTTTCTCTTGATTGTGAGAAGGTCGGTGAGTGTTTGTGTTGGGTGGTTATGTCCGCCGTCACCTGCGTTGATTACGGGAACGGTTGAGTACATTGAAGCTACAAGAGGTGCACCCTCTTTAGGATGACGCATAGCGATAATATCAGCATAGCAGCTTACAACTCTTGTTGTATCTGCAACTGTTTCACCCTTTGATGCTGATGATGACTGAGCCTCTGAAAAGCCGAGACAGTTACCGCCAAGCTCCATCATAGCAGCTTCAAAGCTGAGTCTTGTTCTTGTTGAGGGCTCAAAGAAGAGTGTAGCAAGCTTTTTGCCGTGGCAGATTTCGCTGTACTTTTTGGGGTTTGCGATTATATCCTCTGCAACCTCAAGTAATTCTGCAATTTCCTCAACTGAAAGGTCGAGAATACTTATTAAACTTCTCATGCGTTGCCTCCGATCCAGCTTTCATCTGAGGGGTTATCTCTGAACTTAAGCAGACGAGCGATATCCTCTTGTTTGATGTATCCTTCTTCAGCAGCAACCTCTGCAACTGCATCAAGATTTGAAAGGCTGTAATTGATTACGTTTGCAGCTGCAAGTCTGTCAAGACCCTTCTTCATACCGTATGTGAAAATACTTGCAATACCGAGAACCTCAGCACCTGCTTCACGGAGAACCTCAACAACTTCAATACAACTGCCTGCAGTTGAAATAAGGTCCTCAACAACTACTACCTTCTGACCTTTTTCAAGTTTACCTTCAATCTGGTTGCCTCTGCCGTGGTCCTTGTGACCTGAACGGACATAACCCATAGGAAGTCCGAGAATGTGAGCTACGATAGCTGCGTGAGCGATACCTGCAGTTGAAGTACCCATAATTACCTCACAGTCAGGATAGTACTTGAGAATTGTTTTAGCGAGACCTGTTTCCACATCGTTTCTTACTGTGGGTGATGTGAGAGTAAGTCTGTTGTCGCAGTAAATTGGGCTTTTGATGCCGCTTGCCCAGGTAAAGGGCTGTTCGGGACGGAGAAATACCGCCGAAATTGATAGTAAGTCTTTTGCAATAAGTTTTTCCATAGTTTATCTATCCTTTCTGTTATTTATTACTGTTTGAGTTTTTAGCCAACGAATTCAGCTATGCATCTTTCGTATGCTGCTACGGGGTCTTCAGCTGCAGTAATAGGTCTGCCTACAACAATATAGTCTGAACCGATTCTGTTAGCTTCTGCAGGAGTCATAACTCTCTTCTGGTCGCCGATGTCACCGTCTGCAAAACGCACACCGGGTGTAATTGTAAGGAAGTCCTTGCCGCAGGTTTCGTGTACCTTCTGAGCTTCAAGGGGTGAGCAAACAACACCGTCAAGACCTGCATCAGCGGCATTCTTAGCGTAATGCATAACAACCTTGTCAATAGGCTCTTTGATAAGAAGGTCGTTTTCCATGCTTTCCTGGTCAGTTGATGTGAGCTGAGTTACGGCAATAAGAAGAGGTCTTGTGCCGTCGGGTCTTGTAAGACCTTCAAGGGCAGCAGTCATCATTCTCTTTGTGCCTGCAGCGTGAAGATTGCAGATGTCAACATCGAGATTTGAAAGAACAGCCATTGATTTTTTTACTGTGTTGGGAATGTCGTGAAGCTTGAGGTCAAGGAAAATCTTGTGACCTCTTTCTTTGATTTCCTTTACGATTGAAGGACCTTCAGCATAGAAAAGCTCCATACCGATTTTAACAAAAGGTTTTCTGCCTGTGAACTTATCGAGGAAGTTAAGAACAGCCTCTTTACTGCTGAAGTCACAAGCGATAATAACGTCTCTACCCATTAGTGAGCACCTCCGATAATTTCTTTTAAGTCTGTGATTTTATATTGTTCCATCACTGCAGGAAGCTCGTTTATGATGTCACGGCAAGCATAAGGATTTACGAGGTTTGCAGCACCTACCTGAACAGCACAGGCTCCTGCAAGCATCATTTCAATTACGTCCTTGGCTGACGAAACACCGCCGATTCCTACAACGGGAATTTTTACCTTGTCATATACCTGATAAACAGCTCTCAGAGCAACGGGGAAGATTGCAGGGCCTGAGAAACCGCCCATTTTGTTTGCAATAACGGGCTTTTTTGTTTTAAGGTCAATTCTCATACCAAAGAGAGTGTTTATAAGGCTTAAGCCGTCTGCGCCTGCTTCTTCGCAAGCGAGAGCTATTTCTGTTATGTCCGTAACGTTGGGAGTAAGTTTTGCAATTACAGGCTTTGTTGTAACTGCCTTAACTGCCTTGATAACTTCTTTTGCACCCTCAGGAGAAGTACCGAAGTTTGTACCGCCTGCGTGAACATTTGGACAGCTGATGTTGATTTCGAGAATACCTACCTGGTCTTCCTTGTCGAGAAGCTCAGAGCATTTTACGTACTCTTCAACGCTGAAGCCGCCGATGTTGGCAATAACCTTTTTATCGAAAACCTTTTTAAGCTTGGGAAGCTCATTTGCAATTACGTCGTATACACCGGGATTCTGAAGCCCTACGGAGTTAATCATACCGCTTGTACATTCTGCAATTCTCGGTGTGGGGTTACCGAATCTTGACTCAAGAGTTGTGCCCTTGAAGGAGAAGCTGCCGAGGCAGTTGATATCGTAAAGCTCAGCAAACTCATAGCCGAAGCCGAATGTTCCACTTGCGGGGATTACGGGATTGTCAAGTTCTAAACCACAGAGATTTACTTTTGTGTTTACCATATAATCTCCTCCCTTTTAAGTACCGGACCATCCTTACAGATTCTCTTGTTGCCGTACTTTGTTTTGCAGCTGCACCCCATACAAGCACCGAAGCCGCAGCCCATTCTTTCCTCGAAGCTGTATTCACCGCTTCCTACTGCAGTTTTTTCAATTGCCTTGAACATAGGCATTGGGCCGCAGGTGTAGAAATATGAGTAGCTCATATCCTTCATTGCATCAGTTACAAAGCCTTTTACACCGTGTGAGCCGTCAACTGTTGTAACGGTTGTTTCAGCACCAAGCGCTTTGAATTCTTCCTCGTAGAAGATTTCGTCCTTTGTGTTGAAGCCGAGGATTACCTTAACCTTTTTGCCCTCAGCGATAAGTCTTTTGCAAAGACCGTACATAGGAGGAACACCTACACCTCCGCCGATAAGAAGAGGCTCGTTTCCTGAGAGGCTTACATCAAAGCCGTTTCCGAGACCGACGAGCACATCGCACTCATAGCCCTCTTTCCAAGCTTTCATTTTTTCGGTGCCCTCACCTACTACTTTATAAATAACAGTTATGGTGCTTTCGTCCCAATCGCAGACTGAAATCGGTCTTCTGAGGTAACAGCCCTCAACTGTAAAGTTGATAAACTGACCGGGCTTTGTAAGGTCACTTGTGTCACCCTCAATAACCATTTTGTAAACGGTTTCAGTTAGTTTTTCATTTGAGAGCACTTTGTAAATACCCTGTTTCACTTTACTCTTCCTTTCTCAGAATATCTTTTCACCCTTTATGTAGGTGTGAAGAATCTTTCCTTTTACTTTCATTCCCTCAAAGGGAGTTGCCTTACCCATTGAGTAAAAATCTTCACTTCTGATTTCGTATTCAGTATCAAGGTCAACTACGCAGAAATCTGCCTGCTGGCCATCATCCGTGCCGCCCTTTATACCGAAGCGCTTTTTCGGGTTTATGCTGAGAAGCTCAATGAGCTTTTCCAGGGAAATTACGCCCTTAAGTACAAGCTCAGTATAAAGCACAGGGAATGCAGTTTCGATACCGACAATACCCATGGCACTCTTTTCGAGACCCTTGCCCTTTTCCTCAGCACTGTGAGGTGCGTGGTCAGTTGCAATCATATCAATTGTGCCGTCCTTGATACCCTCAATAAGAGCGAGTCTGTCCTCTTCTGAGCGAAGGGGCGGATTCATTTTGAATCTTCCCTCTTCCTTAAGGTCTTTATCTGAAAGAACAAGGTAATGCGGTCCTGTTTCGCAGGTTATATCCACACCTCGTTTTTTAGCCTGACGGATAAGTTCAACGCTTTCTTTGGTTGAAATATGGCACACGTGATATGCACAGCCTGTTTTCTCGGCAAGAGTGATATCTCTTTCAATCTGCTTCCATTCGCTTTCTGAGCAGATGCCTCTGTGGCCGTGAGCTTTAGCATATTCACCGTCGTGTATGTAACCGCCATTAAGAAGCTCATTTACTTCACAGTGCGCAACAATCATTTTACCGAGAGATTTTGCTTTAAGCATAGCCTTTTCCATAAGCTCGTCGCTCTGCACGCCTCTACCGTCGTCAGAGAAGGCTATTACATTTTCACTCATACCTTCCATATCGGAAAGTTCCTCGCCCATTTGTCCTACGGTAATTGAGCCGTAGGGATAAACGGCAATTGCTGCATCTTTTTCGATTATATCAAGCTGCTTCTGAAGGTTCTCCACGCTGTCAGGTACGGGGTTAAGGTTAGGCATACTGCAAACGGCTGTGTATCCTCCGTGAGCAGAAGCAAGTGTTCCCGTTTTGATTGTCTCCTTATATGAAAAACCCGGCTCTCGCAAATGAACATGAACATCTGCAAAACCCGGTAAAATATAAGAATCAGAAAAAATAACAGTACCGCCATTCTCCGGAATTCCGGAAACAACGATACCGTGGTCTATAAACAATGACAGAGAGGAAAGAGAACCGTTCTTAAAAAGCTGTTTTCCTTTTACAGTAAAAGCCATGGTAATCCTCCTTAAACATAACAATGTAGCTCTGCTTTTCTTTTCAAATCATTCTATCACAGAGAAGACTTAAAGGTCAAGATCAAAAGGTATAATTCATATATTTTTAACAATATATTTTTTAGTTTTTTGTGTTGATATTATTCGATATTTCATTTATAATAATTTATATATTATACTTTGAATGTGAGGAAATTAGCTATGACCGTCACCGTAAAAGCATACGCAAAAATAAACCTTATGCTGGACATTCTTTCAACGCTACCGAACGGTTACCATGATTTGTTTATGGTTATGCAGTCTGTTGGTATTTACGACACAGTTACCGTAAAAAAAACAGCCGGCAAAGGCATTAAAGTCACCTGCGATGTGCCGTCAATTCCCCTTGGCGAAGGCAATATTGCTTATAAGGCCGCAAAGGCATTTTTCGATTATTCAGGTAAAGAAAACTGCGGAATTGAAATAGACATAATCAAAAATATTCCTCACGCAGCAGGTCTTGCAGGCGGGAGTGCCGATGCGGCTGGTGTTATAACTGCCCTCAACAAGCTTTTTGAAACAAACCTCAGCGAAAAGGAGCTTATTGAACTCGGCTCAAAAGTCGGCTCAGATGTTCCCTTCTGTATTCTCGGCGGTACAATGCTCGCTCAGTATACGGGTACGGTGCTTTCACATCTCCCCGATTTAAGCGAAGATTATGTTATCATTGTAAAGCCCGATCAGGATGTTTCAACAGGTGCTGCTTACTCTGCTTTTGATAAGACTGAGAGAGTACGTCACCTTGACACAAGAGAGATGCTTGCAGGAATCTGCACAAAAGACAGAGATGCTTACCTCAGATGTATCGGCAACGTTTTTGAGCAATTCATTGACGTAACCGACAGAGTGGTAATCAAAGGCATAATGAGAGAAAACAATGCCGTTACCTCATGTATGAGCGGAAGCGGTCCCAGCGTTTTCGGTATTTTTAATAATGCTTTTGATGCTCAGAACTGCATTGCTGAAATGAAAGAACGTTTTGACAATGCCCACCTTTGTTCCTTCGTAAATAAGGGTTGTGAAATCATTTAAATTCAACTTAATATTAAAACGGCTGTCGCAGAAGAAAGCGACAGCCGTAATTCTTTATGCTTCGATGAAATAGGGTGAAACCGCAATAAGGTACTGGGCAATATAATATGTAACAATATTTATGACAAATCTGCCCACGGTAACCTTCCTGTTGTCAGGTGTAAAGTATATCGCTGAAAGAACGATATCTGAAACAAGGAATGAAGCTCCTGCAATTGCGAAAATCAGATGTGCGGTTTCGCCTGTCTTGATAAAAGCTGAAACTGCTGTGCCCATCATAAATGAAAGCACTGCACCGTATGCGAAAACAATCCATCTGAACTTTCCGAAATCCTGCTTGAGGGGCTTGGAAAGAATTTCATTGAACACGGGAATTACAATTGCCGCAACAATGGGGATAATGAAATCTTTCAGAGCGAACTCAGCGTTTTTGGCAACTGCAAAAATGTAGAAGAAGTGTCCTATTCCGAAGTTAAGGAAGCCTAATGTAAGGTATTTGTCTTTGTGGTTAAGGTGAATCCACTTCTGGTCAAGATAAACATCACCGAGAAGCCCCATAACACCACCTATTACAACAGGCAGACCGAACATACAGTTTTCAGGTCTGTTGAATACAGCCAGTGCAGCAGTCGAAATATAAACTACACTTACAAGGCTTTTTACTTCAAGACCGAGAACATTTCTTTTTCTGCAGCATACGAGAATGTATGTAAGCAAAAGAATTGCACCAATTACTACAGTAATTATCATATTTGTCGGTAACATTTTTATCTCTCCTTATTTTTATATTTCCATTTTATTTTTTACTTCTTTTCAGGCGTCGATTACAATGCCTCTTTCTTCTCTCTTCTCTGCAAGTTCGCTGACGATTCTCTGCTTTTCTTTACCTGCAATCTTATAGAAGAACATGGGAATTGCACAGAGAAGCATACTGATACCGGGAACTATTGACACGAGAGAGAACATTGCAAATCGAAGATTTTCAGGCATTTCAAGAGCAGATACAACTGCTGTGGATGAAAGCATCTGTGAAGGCTCAAGACCGATTGCCATGTACATAATTACGATGCCTGAGGTTGCAAAGGCATTACCGATTTTATTGATGAAGCCCTGACAGGCAGCACCGAGAGCGTTGTCACGGAAGCCCGTTGTAAGCTCCATATAGTCAAGACAGTCACAAATCATTGCAAAGCAAACTGTATTGATAACGCCGAGAGGGATACATGAAATAATGATGAAAGGAATGCAAGCATAAAGGTTCATTGTAAACCAGCCTACAATTGTTGTTACAATGCTTGCAGCGAAGCCTGCAAGGCAGCTTACGATAACAAGCTTCTTGTAGTCGATTTTCTTCATAAGCTTGGGCATAAGAAGTGTTGCACCGAAAAGACCTACGATTGAGCTTATCTGGAATACGGTTTTAACCGTTGAAATACTTGATTCAATAGCAGCAATTCTTTCTGCTTCTGTTGCAAGAGTTGCAAGGTCGGGACCTATGTAGAATGAATAACGTGCAACGTGAATTGCAGCTGCTGAAACCATATAACGTCCGCTCGAAAGAACACCCATAAGAAGAACGAGCACAAGAGGCTTGCACTTGAATATACGTGCAAGCTGTGAAGGCTCACCGGGCTGACGCTTATGCGAGGGCATTTTAACTCTTTCTTTTACGCCTGTGCATACGAAGGAGTAAAGAATTGTACCGAGACCAACTGTTACAACAGCCATTACAAGGTACTTTTTCTTCTGTACTGTAAGAGGATCGGGAGTTACTTCCTGAGCCTTAACCCATGCAGCCATAATAAGACCAACAACGAGGAAAAGCACCTCGGGAACTGCTGAGCCGATGCTGTTGAAAATCTTACTGATTGAAATTACTGAGCTTCTCTCCTCAGAATCGGGTGTAATAACATTCGGAATGCCCCAGAATGATACGTCACCAACTGTATAAATCATACCCCATGCAACATAAACGATTGCAGAGTAAACCATAAGCTCGGTTTTTCCGAGATCAGGGCTCAGATACATAAGAAATGTGATAATAGCAACGGGAATAAGAGCAAAACGGATAAACGGTATCATTTTTCCGCTTTTAAGATTACTTCTGTCAACTATCATACCCATAAGAGGGTCGTTGATAGCATCCCATATTCTTGCAAAGAGCATAAGCAGAAGCACGAACATAGGTGTAAGCTGAAGCACGTTCAGATAGTAGTCACTGATATAGCTTGACATAAGGGCATATATCATACCCTGACCCATACCGGCAACACAAAAGGCTGTCAGTTCTTTTTTGGGTACATACTTCTTTTTTTCCATTTTAGACCTCCTAAAGTTAAAAATCAGTTTAAATATCATCAATTATTTTATCACATTTTTTACACTTTTGCTATTAATTTTAATGAAGACTTCTTTGTCGGATGTAGAAAAATATGGTCTGTTTTTGTGCTTTTTGCCGAAACTGATTCTTTTTGTTGAAAAAAACAGGGCTTTCGAGTATGATAATTCTAAATCAATATATTCAAAGGAGATTGAAGAAATGGCAAAACCGTCAGAATATTTTGTAAAGACATTTTCATGGAAAAGCGACAGTAAAACCAACGGCAGATTCACTTTTATAAGAAGAGATGTGCGTTTTTCGCTTATTACAGACAGACTTCTGCGTGTGGAAGTAGACAAAGACCTTAAATTCACAGATGAGCCTACCCAGACCGTTATATGCAGAAATTTTGCTGAGCCTGCTTTTAAGATTGTTGAAGACGGTAATACTGTAATCATCATTACAACGAAAACCATTTTCAAATATGACGTAAACGTTCACAAGATGATTGGTATTTCTCTTAAAGACGGCAAAAGTCTTACTGAATTTAAATCCGGCAACCTTAAGGGTACATACCGCACACTTGACCAGGTTAACGGTTCAGTAAAGCTGGGTGACGGTGTTATGTCAAGAAACGGTGTTGCCGTTGTTGACGACACCGTAAGTCTGATTCTCAACACAGACGGCACAATCGGTGAACGCAGAAAGACTGAAAAGGACGAATACTACTTTGCATATAACCACGATTACAGAGCTTGTCTCTCTGACTTTTTCAAGCTTTGCGGAAAGGTGCCTCTTGTGCCGAGGTATTGTCTCGGCAACTGGTGGAGCAGATATAAAGCCTACACTCAGGAAGAATATCTTTCACTTATGGATGAATTTATTGACAGAGAAATTCCCATCACTATTGCAACGGTTGATATGGACTGGCACTGGGTTGATGTAAAAAAACGTTTTGGCAAAAGCGGCAGCAAGTTTGTGCTGAATCCCTTTAAGGCTGACAATATTTTCCAGGGTGACGGCTGGACAGGCTACAGCTGGAATACTGAGCTTTTCCCCGATTACAGAGCTTTCCTCAAGGAGCTACAGGATAAGAACTTCAAGGTAACTCTCAACCTTCATCCTGCTCAGGGTGTGCGTTTCTTCGACGATATGTATGAAGAAATGGCAAGAGCCATGAACATTGACCCATCAACAAAGCAGAGAGTAAACTTTGATATTACAGATCCGCAGTTTGTTGACGCTTATTTCAATATTCTTCATAAGCCTTATGAAAACGAAGGCGTTGACTTCTGGTGGATTGACTGGCAGCAAGGTACCAAAACAAAAGTCAAAAATCTTGATCCTCTCTGGGCACTCAACCACTACCACACCCTTGCAAACGAAAGAGACACTAAGCGTCCGCTCATTCTTTCCCGTTATGCAGGTGTAGGCTCTCACAGATATCCTCTCGGTTTCTCAGGCGACACTCATATCACTTGGGAGTCACTTGATTTCCAGCCTTATTTTACCAACACAGCAACAAATATCGGCTATACATGGTGGAGCCACGACATTGGCGGTCACATGATGCAGAGCAAGGATGACGAGCTTTATGCACGTTGGGTACAGTACGGACTTTACAGCCCGATTATGCGTCTGCACTCCACAAGCAACGAATTTATGGGTAAAGAGCCTTGGAAGCATAATCTTCAGAGTGAGACTGTTGCAGTAAACTGTCTGCGTGAAAGACACGCTCTTCTCCCCTATCTTTACTCAATGAACTACCGTACTCACGAGAAGTCACTTGCTCTCTGTGAGCCTATGTACTATGCTTATCCCGAAAACGAAGAAGCTTACAATGTTAAGAATCAGTACTTCTTCGGCTCAGAGCTCATGGTTGCACCCATCACATCAAGAATGAATCAGAAAACCTATCTCGGTGCAGTTGATGTATGGCTTCCCGAGGGCAGATGGACTGACATTTACACAGGCGCAATTTATGACGGCGGCAGAATGATCAAGATGTACCGCGGACTTGAAAGCATTCCCGTTCTTGCAAAAGAGGGTGCAATTATTCCTATGTCCTCTGACGACAAAAACAATAACTGGAAGAATCCCAAGGATATGACCGTGAGAATTTTCAGAGGTAACAACACCTTCGAGCTTTATGAAGACGACGGTGAAACCAACGAATACAAAAACGGTAACTTCGCAATTACGAAGTACACCGTAACGGAAGCTGACGGAAATCTCTCTTTCCTTATCTCACCTGCAGAAGGCAACTGCAGCTCCATTCCTCAGAGAAGAAACTATACTCTCGTTTTTGAAGACGTTGCCGAAGCAAAGAATATCGAGATTCTTGTAAACGGTAAGGAGGCAAACGCTGACATCAAGTCTTATAAGGGCAAGACAACTGTAACTCTCAAGGGTATTACACCCAAGAGCAAGGTTGAAATCCTTATGGCTGACATTACCGCAAGAGTAAACAGACCCAAGAAAGACCTTGTTATTGAGCTTGTTACAAAATATCAGATGGATGTGACTATGAAGGCTCTCAGATTTACATCATACCTCAAGAGAGTTGACGGAAACATTCCTCAATGCGATGAATGCTTCTACGGACCTATCAAGGAAGTTGTAGAAATGCAATAATCAAAATAAAACTCCCCGACAGTTCGAAAATGACTGTCGGGGTTAAGCTTATATATCGTAAACTACGAGAAGTATTCCGTCCTTTACGGAAACAGAGCTTTCTTTTCCTATAAATTCATTACTGATACCTATTGGCATACTGGCTTTGAGCGTGAAATCACTTACCTCATACTTGAGATTGTTTATATTCACCCCACGGCTCTCGTCGCAGAGAGAAAACACGGATACATAGCCCTTTTTCTCATCAGTAAACTTTATTTCACCGTTTCTGAATGCAGTGAGAAGCTTTCCCTTGTGTATGAGTGTACCTCTGCCGCCTTCATTACAGATATATGCAAGGAGCTGTACATTTGCAACGGAATGTTCAAAGCGGGAGCCCCCGAGAGCACCAAAAATTACAAATCTCTTATATCCCTTTTTCAGACCCTCGTTTACTGCAAGGAGCATATCTGTCTCGTCTTTTTCTCTCGGTGCTACAATTTTATTCTGATGCTCGGGAATAGCACCGTAGGAGTCAAAATCGCCTACAACAAGGTCAGGCTCTCTGCCGAGAAGCACCCTGTGTGCATAACCGCCGTCAGCACAGATAATATAATCATCAGCCTCTGCTTTTATTCTGCTTTTGGTATAGATATCACCTGCACCGATAATATAACAAATGTTGTTCATTCTATCACCTTCTGATTATTCTGAAAGAATACTATCATAAATTGGCTTCTATTTCAATTATTTTTCCAAAATCTATTTACAAAATTCGTAATATACTCTAAAATACTAATGACAAATTTTAAGGAGCAGACAATGAATATACAGATTTATGGTACGGCAAAGTGTTTTGACACCAAAAAAGCTCAGAGATATTTCAAGGAGAGAAACATCAGGTTTCAGTTCGTTGACCTTTCAAAATACGGAATGAGCAAGGGCGAATATCAGAGTATTAAAAGAGCGCTGGGTATGAAGCTTGACGACCTTGTAAACGAAAAAAGCAAGAAATATGAATCTTCTTTTATAAAATATCTCGCATCTGAAGAAGCTAAGGAAGAAAAGCTGCTCGAAAATCAGGAGCTTTTTAAAACACCCATTGTACGAAACGGCAAAAAGGCTACCCTCGGCTACTGCCCTGACGAATGGAAAAAATGGGAGGAGGAAAAATAAAATGGTAACTCAGGCACAGATTGACAGAATCAACGAGCTTTCAAGAAAATCTAAGACACCCGAAGGTCTTACCAAAGAAGAAAGAGCTGAACAGCAGGTTCTTCGCAGACTTTACATTGATTCATTCAAAGAAAGCCTTGTAGGACATCTTGAAAACACCTATATCGTTGACGAAAAAGGCAACAAGAAAAAGGTTCAGAGAAAAACGAAATAACACTCACCTCATAAAGGGATTGCTTAAGGCAGTTCCTTTTTTAGTATAAAAAATCCAATGATAATATATAATAGCAATGTATATTATTATGAGGTGGTTTTCTTGAAAATAAATGAACTTTTTTGTCTTGAGCATACACTCGCAAAAGAATATCTGTCCTCTTTCACCTACGGGTGGGAGGCTCTTAACGGAATATCACAAATGATTATTGAGCTTTCGGAATCGCTGTCGGAGGAATACACCGAGCTTTGGGATAAGGTGTGGGTACACAAAAGTGTAAAGCTCAGCGACACCGCACACATCAAAGGACCGTGCATTATCGGAAGAGACACAGAAATACGCCACGGTGCTTTCATAAGAGGCAGTGTGCTGATAGGCGAAGACTGTGTAATCGGAAACAGTACAGAAGTAAAGAATTCAATTCTTTTCGATAAGGTTCAGGTACCTCACTTCAATTATATCGGCGACAGTATTTTGGGATATAAGGTGCATTTCGGTGCGGGAGCAATCACCTCAAACGTGAAATCAGACAAATCACTCATAACCGTAAAAGGTGTTTCAGAGATTAAAACTAACCTCAGAAAATTCGGTTCTCTTGTGGGTGACAATACGGAAATCGGATGCAATACCGTGCTTAATCCCGGTACAGTTATCGGAAAAAGCTGTACCGTTTATCCCCTTTCAAATGTGCGTGGTGTAATACCCGAATCATATATTTATAAAAGCAGAGAAAACATTATCCGAAAGGAGTAACTTATGGGAAAATATTTCGGCACAGACGGCTTCAGAGGCAAAGCTAATGTTGACATCACCGCCATACACGCTTTTAAAATCGGCAGATTTTTAGGTTGGTATCTTACGAATATTAAAGGTGAAAGGGCAAGAATCGTAATCGGCAAGGACACAAGGCGTTCAAGCTATATGCTTGAATATGCCCTTTCTTCAGGCATTACCGCTTCAGGTGCAGATGCTTATCTACTTCACGTTACTACTACACCATCTGTGGCTTATATCACCGTTACTGACGGCTTTGACAGCGGAATTATGATTTCTGCAAGTCACAATCCCTATTATGACAACGGCATCAAAATTATGAACTCAAAGGGCGAAAAACAGTCTGATGAGCTGCTTTCTCTCATAGAGGATTATCTTGACGGAAAAAGCGATTTTACAAAAGAAAACGGAGACCTGCCTCTTGCTAAGGATGAAAAAATCGGCAGAACCTTTGACTATTTTTCAGGCAGAAACCGTTACATTGCTTATCTTATTTCAATCGCAACGGACTGCTTCAAAAATATAAGAGTAGGTCTTGACTGCAGTAACGGCAGTACCTGGAATATTGCTAAAAGTGTCTTCGATGCTCTCGGTGCAAAAACCTACGTAATTTCAGCAGAGCCTGACGGCACAAACATAAACCTTGACTGTGGCTCGGTGCATCCTGAAAAGCTGCAGAGACTTGTAAAGGAAGAAAATCTTGACATTGGTTTTGCTTTTGACGGCGACGGTGACAGATGCGTCTGTGTTGATGAAAAGGGTGAGCTGGTTGACGGAGACGGAATTATGTACATCTGCGGAAAATATCTGAAAGAAAAAGGCAGACTTAAAAATGACACCGTAGTTACAACCGTTATGTCCAATTTCGGCCTTTATAAAGCTTTCGATGAAATCGGAATCAAAACAGAAAAAACTGCCGTGGGTGACAGATTCGTACACGAGCGAATGGCTGAAAAAGGCTATTCTCTTGGCGGTGAACAGTCGGGACATATTATTTGTTCAAAGTATGCAACAACGGGTGACGGCGTACTCACCGCGCTTATGGTTATGGAGGTTCTTACAGAAAAAAGAAAGCCACTCAGTAATCTTCTGAACGGGTTTGAGAGATTTCCTCAAAGGCTCATCAACGTGAGAGTAAGAGACAAAAAAGCAGCCCTGCAAAACGCAGAGCTGCAAAAAGCTGAGAAAGAAATCAACAGAGAACTTTCAGGGGTGGGCAGAGTCCTCATCAGAGAATCGGGCACTGAACCCGTTATCAGAGTTATGGTTGAATGTGAAAGTGAGGAAAAATGCGAAGCCTTTTGCACTCGTCTTTCATCAACGCTTGAAGGTTGGTAAGGGTGTGGTTTCACCTCTGACATTAGTTGTGTTACCGTAGGCGGGTTTACTCTGAGGCTTTTCCGTAGTTTCGATTTTATGAAGAAAGACATTGCTTATCATAAAATCACAGACAAAGGAATCGGAATAATAGACGAAGCTGAAGTCGCCCTCATTTAAAGTGAGTTCTCCCTCTTTTCTGTAGTTTTCCATATTGTAAAGGCCGAAATTTCTAAGCACAGATTCAGCCTCACTTTTTTCATAGCTACAATACGCTCCTATGGCACTTTCGGTAATTTCTATAAATTTGCTGATAGCTTCTGCTGTCGGAATAACAGCTTTACCGGTTCCGTCAATTTTGGCAATTGCTATACGAATCTGCTTTATCCTGTCGTTTTCCGTTATCAGCTTCATAACTACATCCGGCTCGTCTTCATCGAAAAATATTTCAAATACACCCTCGTTTTCGTCGTTGTAACTGTAAATATCCTCAAATTCAATTTCTTCATCGGAAACACGGTTAAAAGCATAAACGAAACCGCCCGGATCCATAAACTGATTTTTTGAACAGGCAGATAGTACGGAAAAAATCAGAAGTAAAGCTGAGAGTTTAATTATAGTTTTTTTCATTAGAAAATCCCCTTTCGTTTTTATATAAATATTTACAAATAGGGTAATATATGAAAACTGACTGCCATTTTTCGGGCAGTCAGTTTTCTTTTATCTCAGCTTATAAACGTTTGCCTCAAAGGGTACGAGCTCATCCGTTCTCTTTGCGGACACGTTTGTAACTACAAGTTCAAAACCGTTTGTACATACCGGTTTCTTCTGAATCTTTGCAGTAAGGTTAAGTTCAACATAGAAAGTTCCGTTTTCGTCGGTACGGTAGTAAGAGAGAACATCCTTCCAGTTTTTGTGAGTAAGTCTGAAATCACCGTACACAAGAGTGCTGTTTTCGTGACGGAGCTTTGTCATTTTGCGGTAGAAATTGAGAACGGAATTTGCATCCTTATCCTCAACCTCTGCGTTGATTTTTTCGTATCCGTCAATTACCTGAATCCAGGGTGTACCGGTAGTGAAGCCGGCATTCTTATCGCTTGTCCAGCACATAGGTGTTCTGCCGTTGTCTCGTGTACCAGCCTTGATAACTCTGAAGGCTTCACCGGGTGAAGTGCCGTTATCGGTGAGTTCCTTATAATAGTTGATGGCTTCAACGTCACGAATGTCTTCCATACTGCCGAAGTTAGCATTGGTCATACCAAGCTCCTGACCCTGATAAATAAAAGGTACGCCCTTAAAGGTCATCTGCATAACTGCAAGAAGTTTGCTCATTTCCTCTCTGTAATAGCCCTCGGGACAAACCTTTGATGCCATTCTTGTAAGGTCGTGGTTTTCAACGAAAACTGTGGGCCAACAATGGTTGCCGTAATTGAGCTGCCAGTTTACAAGCTCCTTAGCCATAGGTCTGAGGTCATATTTGTAAACGCTGAAACGCTTCTTTCCGGGATTTTCAACGTGGTCAAATGAGAAAACAACACTCAGCTCGTTACGGTAGTCCCCTGTCATAAGTTTGCTCATTTCAATACCCGTACCCTGACATTCGCCAACGGTGAAAGCATCAAATTTACTGAAGCAGTTTTCGTTCATTTCCTTAAGATACTTGTGCAGTCTGGGGCCGTAGAAGTAATGCTCAACACCCTTTGTACCCATAAGTGAGCCGATAACGGGGTTACCGTCGGGAAGTCCGTCAGTTTTTGAAATGAAGCTGATTACATCAAGACGGAAGCCGTCAACACCCTTTTTAAGCCAACCGTTAATCATCTTGTAAAGGTCTTTACGCAGTTTTTCGTTTTCCCAGTTGAAGTCCATCTGCTTTTTTGAGAAAAGATGAAGCGCCCACTGCTTTCTTTCGGGATAATAGTTCCAAGCTGAGCCTGAGAAAATGCTGTCCCAGTTGTTGGGCGGATTATCTCCGTTTCCGTCTCTCCAGATATAGTAATCCTTGTAGGGTGATTCGGGGTCAGTTGCAGAAGAAACAAACCACTCGTGCTCATCTGAGCTGTGGTTGATAACAAGGTCCATAATGAGCTTCATATCACGCTTGTGAATTTCTTTAAGGAGCTTGTCGAAATCCTTCATTGTTCCGAATTCTTCCATAATTTTGTTGTAATTACGGATGTCGTAGCCGTTGTCGTCGTTAGGTGAATCGTAAATGGGACTGCACCAGATTGCGTCAACGCCAAGCTCTTTGAGATAGTCCAGCTTTTCGATGATACCCTTCAGGTCACCGATGCCGTCCCCGTTACTGTCCTTGAAGGAACGGGGATAAATCTGATAGAATACGGCTTCCTTCCACCACTTTTTTTCAACAGGAGCATCATCCATAAGAGGAGTGTCCTGCTCACTGTTGAGAACATTAAGGATTGAATCAATAAGTTCATCGCTGATTTTACCGCCTGAAACCTTGCTGAGCATTCCGAGGGTGAGATTTGAAAGCGGGCCTTTTTTAAGAATGTCACCTGAAAGTCCCAATGATGTGCAGACCTTCATAATTATATCGTGGCCTGCAGGGGTTGATACTATGTCTTTAAGTTTTGTGTTTTTGTTTACTAACATATTTTCCTCCAAAGTTAAATTTTCTACTTCTTTATAATATACTATCTCAAACAGATTTACAAGAAGATTTCGTTAATATTTATCCGTAACAGTCACTACACCATCTTTTTTAATAATATCCACAACACCATAAAGACTGACCTTGCAGTCACCCTCGATTATACTTGCACCAAGCTCATATTCGGCGTAATTAAGATTCAGGTATTCTGCGTTTTCATCAGGCAGAACGGCTTCAATTTTAACGCCCGTTCTTTCTATATGGTCACGGATGTTTTCGTATAGGTAGTAATCTCCCGAAAAACCAACAAGAACACCTTTGTCACGCACAGATATAAGATAACAGTTCTCATCGGAAAAGTAATTTATCCTGTGGGCAGTAAGGTGCAAAGCGTATTCCGCCGAAAACTGCACGGTAAAAATCAGCACAAGAGCAATTGCAATAAGCTTTTTCAGCTTTCTGCTTTTAAGCACTGCAATAAGATACAAACCGATTCCGCACAGAATCAAAAACGGAAAAAGGAAGTTATAATCAAGGTGAATTTTTGCAAAACTCAGCGAACCCATAAAGGATACAACGGTTATTATGAACTCCGAAACACATCTGCAGAAAAGTCCGAGAACAGTTGAAACAAACGGCAACGAGGAAAAGACAGAGAACAAACCTGTCGCAACTACCAAAGGCATACTCAAAGGCAGAATCAGAAGATTTGTGAGTGCCGAAACCGATGAGATATACCCAAAATAATATGTAGTTATGGGCAACGTGAAGAGAGCTACAGAAAAGCTGACAAGAATGCTTTCGCTTACTGCCGTTATAGCCTTCAGTTTTAACGTGCCTTCAAGTAAGGTGCGTTGCCTTTTAAGAAGCATATTACTGAGAGGAAGCGCCATAACAAGTATACCTAAGGTGGAGAAAAGCGAGAGCATAAACCCAACATCATAAACTGCGTAGGGATTATGGATAACTATTGCCGAAAGGGCAAAACCTAAAGAATTGAGTGCATCGGAATTTCTGCCTGTAAGTTTTCCGAAAAGGTAAAGCAGCGTCATAAGACCCGCTCGTTTTACTGAGCCCGAAAGAGAAGCATAGTTCATCATAAAAACAACGCAAATGAGCATTATAAGATAAGGGATTTTGCTCTTTTTGCCTTTTATTTCAAGGAGATAACCAATGAGAAACACCCACAAAGAAAGGTGAAGTCCTGAAACAGCCATAAGATGAGCAACACCCGAATACCTTGAAAAGGTGTAGAAATCCTCACTGACATAGGATTTATCACCCGTGAGTATTGCCACCATAAGTCCTGCCGTGTCACCGCTGAAATGGCGGATAATCACATCTGTAGCTTTCACTCTTAAAAGTTCGGCATAGTAATACACTCCACGGATAAACGGCTTTTCCACCTGAAGATTTTTAACGGAATATGCACCAAGATTTATCCCCTGACTGCGGAAATAACGTTTTATACTTTCACTGCTTTCACCTGTTTCATAAACCGTTGCAGTAAAGCTCACCTTGTCGCCTATTTGCAGACTTTCGTGGTCGATTTCATCTTTTGTTTCGCTGAAGGATATACGTAGCTTGCCATCGGCTTTTTTGTCGGAAATACTGCGGAGCTTTATTACACAGTAATATCTCCCCTTTTCTCTGTTAAATTCGGGATTTTCGCAGACAGTACCCGAAACGGTGAGATTATCCCCTTTGAATTCAAGAGCACGGTTATAGGATATATCAGAGAAAAAAAGCAACAGACAGGCTATGGCAATTCCCGAAAGTACACAAGGAATCAACCCGGCCCGTCTTATTTTTCTGAATATTAAAGATAAAAGAAATGCCACAAAGGAAAGAACACTTACCGTCACCAAAACAAGCCCGTTTGAAAAATTGTTCACTACGAGCAAGGTAAAGAGCATTGTAAAGCCGAAAACGGTAAGCGGTCTTTTCACGGCTGCTTATTTAAAGAAGAGAGGAAGCTTTTCAAGATAGATAATATCATCTCTGTCAGCTGCATCGCCTTCAGCGAGAATAGCTGCCTGACCGACAACGTTTACATCAAAGTTTCTTAGAAGTTCCTGAACAGCTGCGAGGGATTCACCTGTGCTGATGACGTCGTCGAGAATAAGCACTCTTTTGCCTCTCATCTGTTCGCCTTCAAGACCGTCAAGATAAACTGTCTGCACCTTATCGGTGGTAATTGAACGCACGTTAACTGAAACAGGTTCTTTCATATAGAGCTTTGCGCCCTTACGGCAGATAAAGTACTTCTTACCGCTCTGTCTTGACATTTCGTGAGCAAGAGGAATTGCCTTTGCTTCAGGAGAAACGATGAAATCAAATTCGGGGCAAACCTTTAAGAGCTCTGCAGCTGCAGCAACTGTAAGTTCAGCATCACCGAAAATTACAAAAGCGGCAATATCCAGTTTTTCGTTTACTGTACAGATGGGAAGCTCTCTTTCGAGTCCCGCAATAGTCATTTTATATGTTTCCATTGGAAATTCACTTCTTTCAATCAGATTTATTTACAGAAAAATTATACTCTTTTTGGCAATGGGTGTCAAGCATCCTGCAATTTGCTTTATATAAATTAAAATAAAATATTTGACTTTTTCTTTGAGTGATTATAATATAAGTGTGTAATAATATTAAATGAAGTTCTTATGGAGGTACAAATATGGATATTAAAAAAATTCTATCTTATGTTGATCATACCCTGCTTTCGCAGAGTGCAACGTGGGAAGAAATTAAGGCTATCTGCGATGACGGAATTAAATACGGCTGTGCAAGCGTATGTATTCCGCCATCTTATGTGAAAAAAGCATGGGAATACGCAAACGGCAGAATAAAAATCTGCACGGTTATCGGTTTTCCAAACGGATATAATACTACCAAGGCGAAATGCTTTGAGGCTTATGACGCTATAGAAAACGGTGCCGACGAAATTGATATGGTAATCAATATCGGAATGCTTAAAGACAAGCGCTTCGACGATGTGCTTTATGAAATTTCCGAAGTGAAAAAGGCGTGCAAAGGCAAGCTTCTGAAGGTTATTATTGAAACCTGCCTTCTCACCGAGGAGGAAAAGATAAAAATGTGTAAGATTGTATCTGAATCAGGTGCAGATTTCATCAAAACCTCAACGGGATTTTCAACAGGCGGAGCTACCAGGGAAGATATAAAGCTTTTCAACGATAACGTTGCTTCACACCTTAAAATCAAGGCGGCAGGCGGAATTTCAAGCATTAAGGACGCTGAAGATATGCTCAGTCTAGGAGCAGAAAGACTCGGCACAAGCAGAATAGTAAAAATTGTAAAAAATGAAGAATCACAAGGCTACTAAGATAACGGTAGCAGAACAAAAAAGGAGAAGATTATGTCAGTTTCAACACCACACATCAACTTAAAGGAAGGCTCATCCTTCGCAAAAACTGTACTTATGCCCGGTGATCCGCTGAGAGCTAAAATGATTGCAGAAACCTTTCTTGAAAACGCTGAGCTCATCAACAACGTAAGAGGTATTCACGGCTATACCGGCACATATAAAGGCCACAGGGTTTCAGTTATGGCAAGCGGTATGGGTATTCCGTCAATAGGTATTTACAGCTATGAGCTTTACAGCTGTTTCGGAGTAGAAAACATTATCAGAATCGGCTCTGCAGGCGGTCTTAAGGAAGGCATAAAGCTTCGTGACGTTGTTGCAGGAATCGGTGCAGACACAAATTCCGGCTTCGGTAAGCAATACGGATTAAACGGTACACTTGCAGCTACCTGCTCTTATGAGCTTCTTTCTGCTGCAATTGAAGAAGCAAAAAAGCTTGGTCTCAATCTTAAAGTAGGCAATCTGTATTCAAGCGATACCTTCTACGATGCTGACCCGGATTCATTAAAAAAATGGGCTGAGGCTGGCTCTGTAGCCGTTGAAATGGAAGCGGCAGGACTTTACCTCACCGCAAGAAGACTGAGAAAGAACGCACTTGCAATCTGTACTATTTCTGACCTTCCCCTTAAAGGTGAAGCCTGCACAGCAGAAGAAAGACAAAACACTTTTACGGATATGATGAAAATTGCTCTTGAAACTGCAGTAAGAATGGATGATTAAAATGGATATTAAGCGTGTATTTTTAATCGTTCTGGACAGCGTAGGTATTGGTGAGCAGGAGGACAGTTACCTTTACGGTGACGAAGGCAGCAACACCTTAAAAAGCTGCTATATGCAAAAAGGGTTTTCCGTTCCCAATATGAAAAAAATGGGACTTTTCAACATTGACGGAATCGATTATACAGACGGAGTTCAAAATCCTTCAGGTGCTTTCGGAAGACTCAAGGAAAGCTCAAAGGGTAAGGACACAACAACAGGTCATTGGGAAATTGCGGGAATCATTTCGGAAACTCCCCTGCCCACTTATCCCGAAGGTTTTCCCGATGAAATTCTCGATGAATTCACAAAGCGCACCGGCAGAGGAATACTCTGTAACAAGCCATATTCGGGCACGCAGGTTCTTGAGGACTACGGTGATGAACACATCAAAACGGGAAAGCTCATTGTCTACACCTCTGCAGACAGCGTTTTTCAGATTGCGGCACACGAGGATGTTGTTCCTTTAGAAAAGCTTTATGAATACTGTGAAATTGCAAGAGACATTCTCACAGGCAAACACGGCGTAGGCAGAGTTATAGCAAGACCCTTTGAAGGAAAATCTCCCTTCAGACGAACACCTCACCGTCACGATTATTCACTCATTCCGCCTGAGACAACTGTTATTGACGCTCTCTCAGAGAAGGGTTTTGATGTTATACCTATAGGTAAAATCTATGATATTTTTGCAGGCAAATCACTTAAGAAAAGTAACCCCACAACATCAAATGCCGACGGTATGAACAAAACTGCTGAGTTTGCAAAAACTGATTTTAACGGACTTTGCTTTGTTAACCTTGTAGATTTTGATATGCACTACGGTCACAGAAATGACCCCAAAGGCTATGCAAAAGCACTTATGGAATTTGACAGGTGGCTCGGTAATTTCACAACTGAGCTTAAAGACAGTGACGTGCTTATGATTACAGCTGACCACGGCTGTGACCCCTTAACCGAAAGCACCGACCATTCAAGAGAGCATATTCCCCTGCTGGTTTACGGCAAAAGCATAAAAAGCGTAAACCTCGGTACAAGAAATACCTTTGCCGACATCGGTAAAACGGTAGCTGACCTTTTCGGCATAGATGCAAAAATCAAAGGTGAAAGCTTCAAAAATCTCATTTTAAAGGACTGAGAAAATTGACAGATAAAAAACTGATTGAAATAGCAAAAAAAGCGGCCGAAAACGCTTACGTCCCCTATTCACACTATACAGTGGGTGCAGCCCTTCTCACAAAAGACGGGAAAGTCTACACAGGCTGTAACATCGAAAATGCAGCCTACGGTCCGACTAACTGTGCTGAGAGAACTGCGTTTTTCAAAGCGGTAAGCGAGGGTAAACGTGAGTTTTTGAAAATTGCAGTTGTAGGCGGAAAAGCTCTTCATTTCAAGGATTATTTTTCACCCTGCGGTGTGTGCCGTCAGGTTATGCGTGAATTCTGTGACGACAGCTTTACTGTTCTTTTAGGCAAAGACGGTGAAGAATACCTGAGCTTAAGTCTCAGTGAGCTTTTACCTCACAGTTTTTCAAAAAGCAATAT
This sequence comes from Clostridia bacterium, assembly GCA_017522205.1. GTDB lineage: Bacteria > Bacillota > Clostridia > Oscillospirales > Acutalibacteraceae > UBA6857. The sequence continues at coordinate 6,770 of JAFWZS010000061.1, read as the reverse complement.
TGATATATAAAACTGAATAATATAAGAAGAAAATTGCAATAATTTTTCTGGGTAAATCCTAAAACCAAAACGGAGGTTTATTATGAAAAAATTTATTGCAATTTTTCTTTCTGCCCTTTTACTTTTTTCTCTTGCGGCCTGCGGAGAGGACAGCGGCACCACCACCTTTCCAAATGTAACAGAAGGCACAACAGAAGAAAACACTACAAACGCACAAAACGAAAATCTTAATGCAGAGGATATTCCCGACAATATGACTTCACCTGACGGGAAATATGAAATTGCATTCGTTACCGATGTGGGCTCACTCAAGGACGAATCCTTTAACGAGGGTACATGGAACGGTATTAAGCTGTTTGCGGCCGAAAACAAGCTTACCTACAAGTATTATCAGCCTGCAGGCAAGAATCAGGCAACAGATGAGGACAGATACGAGGCTATGAAAACTGCGGCAACATCAGGTGCAAAGGTTGTTGTGTGTGCAGGCTTTCTTCAGAAAGAGGCTCTTTTAAAGGCAGCTGAGGAATTCAAAGATGTTAAGTTCATTTTCATTGACGGAACAGTAATTTACGAAGACGGAGACGAAAACACCTCTCCACTTGAAAATGTGGCGGCAGTAGATTTTCACGAGGAAGAATCGGGCTATCTTGCCGGTTATGCAGCAGTAATGAACGGCTACACCAAGCTTGGCTTTACAGGTGGCGGCGGCGGAACAAATCCGCCTTGCTCACGCTTCGGTTACGGTTATGTTCAGGGTATCAACGATGCTGCAAAGGAGAAAAACATCACTGCTGATGTAAATTTCAGTTGGGAATACGGAGCTTCATTTTCACAGTCTGCAGAGCTTCAGACCATGCTCAGTGGCTGGTATGCGAACGGCACTGAGGTTATTTTCTGCTGTGGCGGTGCTATGTGTCTTTCAGCTTTTGCGGCAGCCTCAGCAAACGACGGTGCCGTTATCGGCGTTGACGTTGACCAGTCAAAAAAATCTGATACGGTTGTAACAAGTGCCCTCAAGGGTATCAGCCAATCAGCAATTTTCATTCTCGACAAGGTTTACAGTGATGAATGGGACGAAGTAAGCGGAAAATTGACTACACTCGGTGCTGAGGAGGATGCTGTTGGTCTTCCCACAGAAAACTGGAAACTGGAAAACTTCTCTGTTTCTGACTACAAAAAGCTTTATGAAAAGCTGAAGGAAGGCGAAATTGAGGTAGACCGTGACTATGAAACGGGACTCAATGACGAGAATTTTGAAAACGTAAAGCTCAATATTATTTAAACGAACTGCGGTTTTGCCATTGACTTGAAAGCTTAGGCAAAACCGCTTCATTTTATGAATTAAACAGCCTTAAAGTGACAGAATAATATTGATATTCAGTTTTAGTATTGAAAGCAGGTGCTTTTATGGATAATGATTATATAATCGAAATGCTTAATATAACCAAAGAATTTCCGGGTATCAAAGCAAATGACAATGTCACACTCAGGCTCAGAAAGGGCGAAATTCACGCTCTTTTAGGTGAAAACGGAGCAGGCAAAAGTACCCTTATGTCTGTGCTTTTCGGCCTCTACGAACCTGAAAAAGGCGAAATCAGAAAAAACGGAAAGACGGTCAGAATTAAAAATCCCAACGATGCAACAAAACTCGGTATAGGAATGGTGCATCAGCATTTTAAGCTTATTGATGTTTTCACGGTGCTTGATAATATTATTTTAGGTGCTGAAACAACTGCTTTCGGCTTTCTCAAAAGAAAAGAGGCTAAAGAAAAAATTCTTTCTCTTTCAGAGAAATATGGTCTGAAAGTTGCTTTGGACGATAGAGTGGAAAATATTTCAGTGGGTATGCAGCAGCGCACGGAAATACTAAAAATGCTTTACCGTGAAAATGAGATTCTTATTTTTGACGAACCTACTGCAGTGCTTACCCACGGTGAAACTCTCGAGCTTATGAATACAATGCGTTCATTTGCAGCCGAAGGTAAAACCATTCTGTTCATTACTCATAAGCTTGATGAAATTATGGCAGTTAGCAGTAGAGTAACAGTTATGCGCAAAGGAAAATACATCGGTACAGTAAATACCAAAGATGTTGACAAGCACATCCTTTCTGAAATGATGGTGGGAAGGCCCGTACAGATGACCGTCAACAAGTCTGAAGCAAAGGTAGGCAAAACCGTACTTGAGGTCTCAAATCTTACGGTTGCCTCAGAGCTCAATAAAAACAAACCGTCAGTTAACAACGTGAGCTTTTCTGTAAAAGAGGGCGAAATTGTATCAATTGCAGGAATTGACGGTAACGGTCAGACTGAGCTTGTTTATGCACTTACGGGACTTACGGGTGCAAAAAGCGGCAAAATAAGTCTTCTCGGTGAAGACATTACCCACGCATCAGTAAGACACAGAAATGAATTGGGTATTGCCCACATACCCGAAGACCGACATAAGCACGGCCTTGTGCTTGATTTTACCCTTCAGGACAACTGTGTGCTTCTCACCTATTTCAAGAATGAATTTCAAGGAAAGGGTTTTATAAAAAAAGAGAGCATTCGAGAATACGCAGAAAGTCTTATCGAACGCTACGATGTGCGTTCGGGTGAGGGTGCTTCAACAATTACGAGATCTATGTCAGGCGGAAATCAGCAGAAGGCCATTATCGGCAGAGAAATTGACAGAGACAAGGCGCTCATTATTGCAGTTCAGCCAACACGAGGTCTTGATGTTGGTGCTATTGAAAATATTCACTCCGCCCTCATTAAAGAGCGTGACAAAGGCAAAGCAATACTGCTTGTTTCCCTTGAGCTTGATGAGGTTATGAATCTTTCTGACAGAATTCTTGTTATTCACGAAGGCGTTATAGGCGGAGAATTTGATCCGAAAAAGACAACTGTGGCTGAATTGGGACTATATATGGCAGGAGAAAAGGAGAAGAGAAATGCAGAATAAAAAGTTATTTTCTAAAGGGAGAAATCTCTTACAAAAAGACTCCGCCAAAAGCCTTCTAGCCTCTTTGCTTTCAGTTTTAATCGGTATTTTTGCAGGTGCTTTACTTGTACTCATAATCGCTGTTTTTGATAAGGATATAACTATAGGACACGGATTTGAAGCAGTAAAGCTGATTTTCTTCGGCGTTTTAAGTAAAGGCAGAGCTGAAAGCGGTGAAATACTTTTCGGATTCAGCGGTGTAAACATCGGAAATATGCTTTTCAGGGCAACACCAATTATTATGACGGGACTTTCGGTGTCCTTTGCTTTTAAGTCGGGGCTTTTCAATATCGGCGCACCCGGTCAGTATCTCATAGGTACTGCTGCCACGCTTATTACCGCCCTCAGTATACCGTCAACACTTGTTCCACCTGTTATTATATGGATTCTCGCCTTTCTTTCAGGTATGCTTTTCGGTGCATTATGGGGTGTTATTCCCGGCGTTTTCAGAGCCTATCTCGGCATTAATGAGGTGCTGTCCTCGATTATGACCAACTGGATCGCGGCAAACCTTGTAACCTGGGTTTTCGAAAACAGTCCTTTCCGTAACGGTGCTGAATCAGGTAAGGTTGGCTATATTATGAAAACCTCGGCAAATTCCGTAACAACTGCGAAATTAGGACTTGACAGAATTTTCGAAGGCTCTCAGGTAAATGCGGGTATTATTGTCTCCTGCTTGGCGGCAGTTGTAATTTATGTTATAATTTCTAAAACCACCCTGGGCTTCGAGCTTAAGGCCTGCGGTAACAACCGACTTGCCGCCGAATATGCAGGCATCAAGGGCAAAAACAGAATCGTTCTTGCTATGGCAGTTGCCGGAGGTCTTGCCGGGGGCGGTGCGGCACTTTATTATCTTTCGGGCAACACGGAATTTTTCTGGTCAACTTATCAGTCCTTGCCTACAGAAGGCTTCAACGGTATACCCGTTGCACTTCTTGCACTGTCGAATCCGTTGGGCGTAATTTTTTCGGGATGCTTTATGTCTGCACTTTCAATTGCCGGTCAGCAGCTCAAAAACTTTACTGCATATAATGAGAACATCACAAGCATTGTTATTGCAGTCATTGTTTATCTCAGTGCATTTTCACTGATACTGAGAAACCTTTTTTCAAAAAGAAAGCTGCGTCAGGAAAAAAGCACTTCTTTTCCCGTCAACCTTGCAAAACGTGAAATTGAAGCAGAAGAAAGGCAGGCTCAGGAATAATGTCATTTTTGATTCAGCAGACAATAATCTACACCATCCCTCTGCTTATCGTTGCACTTGCAGGAATTTTTGCAGAGCGAAGCGGTGTTATTAACCTTGCTCTTGAAGGTACAATGATTTTCGGTGCGTTTATCGGGGTTCTTTTTATCAATATTTCTCAGGCAAACGGATGGTTTCAGAAGGAAAACGCTCAGTTACTTTTAATTCTCACAATGGCTGTTTCAGCCTTTTTCGGAGCCTTGTTCTCCTTGCTTCTTTCATTTGCGGCAGTAAATATGAAAGCAAATCAGACTATTTCGGGTACTGCCCTTAATATGCTTTCACCTGCACTTACTCTCTTTTTCATAAGCGTAATTACAAATCAGAACGTTCTTTCAATGTATGAGGGAGATGCTGCAAGCTGGTTTATGCTGAAGAGAAGCGATTTCGGTTTCGAAGCCACTGAAAGCCTGAATTTTTTCGAAAGTACCTTTCTCATAAGAAACTACCTTACGACTTATATCTGCATAGCAATCTATATAATTCTTTCGGTGATACTTTACAGAACCAAATTCGGTCTTAGGCTCCGATCCTGCGGTGAAAATCCTCACGCTTCCGACTCTCTCGGTATTAACGTAAAAAAAATGAGATATATAGGCACAACAATTTCGGGAGCCCTTGCAGGTATGGGCGGTTTCGTTTTCTCGCTTACAACTGCCAACGCCTCGGCTACGGGTGATGTTGCAGGCTTCGGCTTTCTTGCCCTTGCGGTTATGATTTTTGGCAACTGGAACCCGATTTCTGTGGCAGGAGCTGCATTTCTTTTCGGTTTGTTCAAATGTATAGCCGCAGCTTATGCTACAATAGATATAAACGGTGACGGTGTTTTCACCCTTGCACAGCTAGGTATAAGCACAAATCTTTACCGTATGCTGCCTTATGTAATAACCCTTGTGGTACTTGCATTCACCTCGAAGCATTCACGTGCTCCCAAGGCTGAAGGTATACCCTACGACAAATCAAAAAGATAAAGGATGGAATGTTATGCGTATTTACGACATCATTGCAAAGAAACGTGACGGATTTGAGCTTACCGATGAGGAAATTGCTTTCTTCGTGAAAGGTTCGGTTGACGGCACAATTAAGGATTATCAGATTACTGCCCTTTTAATGGCGATTTACCTTAAGGGTATGACAGACCGTGAAACAGTTGCCCTCACCATAAAAATGGCTGAATCGGGCGATATGCTTGATTTAAGCGGTATTGACGGTGTAACTGCCGACAAGCATTCAACGGGCGGCGTCGGTGACAAGACAACTCTCATTGTAACTCCCATAGTTGCATCGCTCGGTATCAAGGTTGCAAAAATGAGCGGCAGAGGCCTCGGTCACACCGGCGGTACAATTGACAAGCTCGAAGCTATAGAAGGCTTTGATACGGCGCTTTCACCTGCAAGATTTATTGAAAATGTAAAAAAACACGGCATCTGTGTTGTAGGACAGACGGGCAACCTCGCACCTGCAGACAAGATTTTCTATGCTCTCAGAGATGCTACGGCGACCGTGGGATGTATGCCGCTTATTGCGTCAAGCATTATGAGTAAGAAGCTTGCGGCAGGATCTGAGTGTATTGTTCTTGATGTAAAATACGGCAGCGGCGCTTTTATGAAGACTGCAGAGGATGCAGAAGCACTTTCTAAAATGATGGTTGACATCGGCACAAAGGCAGGACGAAAGGTTGCCGCAGTTATTTCCGATATGGACACACCTTTGGGCTTTGGCATCGGCAATTCACTTGAAATCAAGGAAGCTGTTGAGGTGCTGAAGGGTGAAAATGTAAGTGACCTCAAAGAGGTTTGTCTCACCCTTGCGGCGAACATTATTAAACTTGCTGAAGGTACAACAATTGAAGATGCACGCACAAAAGTTGAAACCGCACTAAGTAGCGGTGCGGCTTACGAAAAGTTCAAGGAATTTATTGCGTCTCAGGGCGGAAGCATCGAACAGATTGAAAACACAGAGCTTCTGCCATCAGCTGAATTTAAAAGTGAAGTCCTCTCCCCTTATGACGGTTATATTTGCAGAATGAACGCTGAGAAAATCGGCTCGGCAAGTGTGATTTTAGGTGCAGGACGAGAGAAGAAAGAGGACAAAATCGACTTCGGTGCAGGAATTGTTCTTCACAAAAAGACGGGTGATTTCTGCAAGAAGGGTGAATCACTTGCTACTCTTTACACAAACAAGGCTGATACACTTAAAAGTGCTGAGAAGTGTTTCCTTGAGGCGATTTCGTTTGGTGAGGATGAGCCAAATAGAAATGAACTGATTTATAAGGTAGTGTGAATACTCCCTCAGTCTTTTTTCTGCGAAAAAACAGCTTTCTCAAAAAGGAGCCACCGGGCCTTCCTCACTGAGAAAGATGGCAACTGAAGGTTGACGGATAGAGTAACAAAAAAGGACACCTTGGGGTACCCTTCATAAGGAAGTTGGTACCCCAAGGTGGCTTCTGTAGTAAAAATATTAATTTTTCACGGTGTAGCTTATGCTATGCCGTTTTTTCTTTGGCTTGTTTTTTGTTAATGTGCTTCTGATAAAGAGTTTC
>JAFWZS010000060.1 GCA_017522205.1 Clostridia bacterium | reverse complement strand
TACCTTTATGCCTTCTTCGGTGCAGGTAGCTTCCTTTTCGGTTTTCTCCTTGAGCTTGTGCTCCGTCTTGGGTAGCTTACTTTCCTCTCTGAAAGAGCAAGCCGAGCAGTATTTCACCTTTATGCCCTCTTCGGTACAGGTTGCTTCCTTTTCAGTCTTTTCTTTGAAGTTGTGATCTGTTTTCGGAATAGGCTTTTCCTCTCTGAGTGAACAGTTTTTGCAGTAACGGAGATATACACCTTCCTTGTCACAGGTAGCAGGAGTTTCTGTCTTTTCGGCAAAGCTGTGAGCATTTTTAGGGATAGCCGTTTCTTCCCTGAAGGAGCAGTAGTAGCAGTATCTCACACGGACACCTTCACGTGTGCAGGTAGGCTCAACCTCAGTGCGTTCACGGTAGGAATGCTCCGTCTTAGGAATAGGCGTTTCTTCTCTTAACGTGCAGTTTTTACAGTAACGGAGAAATACACCCTCACTTGAACAAGTTGCTGGAGTTTCCGTTTTTTCAGCATAGCTATGGTCTTTAAGAGGCAGTCTTGTCTCTTCTCTGAAGCTGCAGTTGCGGCACTTTTTCACCTTCAGTCCGAAAACTGTGCAAGTGGAATTGCGTTCAGTTTCCTCGTAGAAATTGTGGCTGAGAGCCGGAATGGTTGTTTCTTCTTTCATACCGCAATCGCATACTCTTACTGAAAGTCCCGTAATACCACAGGAGGGTTCTTTTTCCGTAACTGCTTCACCAAACTTGCAGACGTGGTACTGCACATCAATGTCATCGCAGTCCTTGATACGAATGACAGTCTCACTGCCGATTTTTGCTATGAAACCGTCAACTGTAACATTTCTTTTATATCGGAGCTTTTCTGTAAGCTCTGCCTTACCGTTTTCTCCTTTTGAAAGAGACATAACGCCGCTTTCAATTACAACACGGATCTGGCTTCCGTCTTTTGTAAGTGTGAATGAACTAAGATGTTTTCCGCTTATAACGGGGTCTGAAGCCTCACCCGAAAGTCTTGCGAAGGTTCCGCCGCTTTGCCCATAGTCAAGAGCTTCGGTCATTTTAAAACGCTTGAATATTCTTGTAGCGGAGCCTGAAAGGGGAGTTATATGGGTGGCATTAAGCTTCAGCTCGCCGTTTTCTTTGCTGAGAGTACCCGTTACGGAGTATTCCTTGTAAAGAGTTATCTTTTCACTATTGGGGATAGTGACACAGATTCCTTTTGCGTTGGAAGTGTCGGATAAATAAAATTCGTTTTCAAAGCCCGTACCGTCTGAATCTGTACCCGAAAAAGCATAGCCCCTGACCGTTGCAACCATGCCGACTGATTTCAGTCTCACCTCTGTGGGAGTAAGCTCAGCAGCAAGTGCAGACGATGAAAAGTAAAGAATAAGCAGAAAAATTAAAACGATTTTTTGAAATGATTTTTTCATAGTTTTTTCCTTTACACGTTCTGTTCTTCTTTTATTTCTATATTGTTTAGTGCCATCTGAAGAAGATTGCCGATAAGAGCGTTTCTTGAATGGCCTGTTTTTGCAGAGAGCTCATCAAGCTTGTCTGCAGTTTCTTTCTTTATTCTGATTGAAAATGTTTTGTAACCGTCATCACCCTTAAGTGCTGATTTTTTTGAAATCGTGAATTTTGTTTTCATTTTACTCACCTCTGAGAAAATGTTAACATCTTTTTTCACATAAATATATGTTATAAATTTATAACATAAAACAAAAATGAAAGCATTACTTGATTATTGTGACGGTGTGATATATAATAAATGAAAAGAAAAGGAGTGATAATATGTCCGGACGCCCTTGCGAACAATGCAGTTATTACACGTACGACGAGGAATATGACGATTATTTCTGCAGTATTAATCTCGATGAAGACGAAATGGAAAGATATATGAGTCAGAGCACGGAAAACTGTCACTATTTTTCGCTTTATGATGAATACAAAATTGTCAGAAAACAGAACTGACAAAGGAGAAAGCAAAATGAAGTCTTTGAGAAATCTTTACAAAATCGGCAGAGGCCCGTCATCTTCTCACACAATGGGACCTGAAAAAGCCGCAACTTATTTCAAAAACGCTTATCCCGATGCTGACAGCTATAAGGCTATACTTTACGGCTCACTTTCAAGCACGGGTAAGGGACATAAAACTGACGAAGCAATTCTCGATGTTTTCGAAGAGGGTAAAATCGAAGTTGTTTTCGGTGACGTGAACACAGAAAATCTTCCTCACGAAAACACAATGGAGTTTTTCGCTTATAAAAATGGTGAAGAAATCGGCAAAAGCAGAATAATGTCTGTAGGCGGAGGTCAGATTTCCATTGAAGGAAAACCTGAGCTTGATGAGCCTGAGGTTTATAAAGAAAACTCCTTTGAGGAAATTGCAGAATACTGCATGAGCCACAACATCAGAATCAGCGATTACGTTGAACAGAATGAAGGCGAAGAAATATGGGCTTATCTTCACGATGTGTGGAAGGCTATGAAAAATGCTGTTATTGCAGGTCTTTCAACCCATGGCGTTCTCGACGGTGGGCTTGGCGTTGAAAGAAAGGCACAGTTCCTTTACAATCAGTCACATATTGACGAAAGCGATATCACAAAGGAAAACCGTCTTGTCTGTGCTTATGCCTTTGCGGTAAGTGAAGAAAACGCAGGTGCAGGAATAATTGTTACTGCTCCTACCTGCGGTGCTTGCGCAGTTGTACCAAGCGTCCTTAAATATATGCAGGACAAAAAGCGTTTTACCGACCAGCAGATCTGCAGAGCTCTTGCCGTTGGCGGAATAATAGGCAACCTTGTTAAAACGAATGCATCTATAAGCGGTGCCGAGTGCGGTTGTCAGGCTGAAATCGGTACAGCTTGCTCAATGGCTGCTGCAGCCCTCTGTGAGCTTTTCGGAATGGGTATCGGTCAGATCGAATACGCAGCTGAGGTTGCTATGGAGCACATGCTTGGTCTTACCTGCGACCCCGTTTGCGGCCTTGTGCAGATTCCCTGCATTGAAAGAAATGCCGTTGCGGCAATGCGAGCTATCAACGCACTTTCACTTGCAAACTTCCTTTCAACCACAAGAAAAATCAGCTTTGACACAGTTGTTGAAACAATGTACAGAACGGGTAAGGACCTTCATTCACGTTACAGAGAAACCTCTGAGGGCGGCCTTGCAGCAATGTATAACAAATAAAACAGGAGAATAATTATGAAAAAAGTTTTGGTTACCGGTGCAACCGGCGGTATGGGTGCAGCAATCTGCAAGCTGCTTATTAAAAAAGGCTACAAGGTTTACGGAATAGATTACAGAGAATGTCAGGAGATTGACGGTCTTGAATTTTACTCCTGCGATGTAACCGACAGCGACGCCATTGAGGATGTCTTTGAAAAAATCGAAAAGTCAGCAGAAAAGCTGGATGCCATTGTACATACTGCAGGTATATATGACCTTGATTCCCTTGTTGAAATGGACGAAAAGCGATTCAAGAGAATTTTTGACATCAACCTTTTCGGTGTTTACAGAATAAACAAGGAATTTATGCCTCTTCTTTCAAGGGGAAGCAGAATCATAATCACTTCAAGTGAGCTTGCACCGCTTGATCCTCTGCCCTTTACGGGAATTTACGGAATTACAAAGGCGGCCCTTGAAAAATACGCCTTTTCACTCAGAATGGAAACCAACCTTCTCGGCATTCCTGTTTCGATTATCAGACCGGGTGCAGTAAAAACAGGTCTTCTCAACGTTTCAACTGATGCACTTGACAGATTCGTTGAAAATACAGAGCTTTATAAATGCAATGCGTCACGCTTCAAGGGTATTGTTGACAGCGTTGAATCCAAGAACGTTCCTGCTGAGGTTATCGGTGAAACCGTGCTTAAAGCTCTGACAGATAAAGTTCCTCAGTTCGTTTACAACGTAAACAGAAATCCGCTTTTAAGAATCCTTAACGCACTGCCTCAGAGAATGCAGGTTGCCGTTATCGGACTTATACTTAAATCCTGATATATATAAATACCCCGGATTCAATTCACGAATCCGGGGTAAGCTATACTCAAATTCCGATAGAAATTAAAAACACCCGGAATGTCCGAGTGCTTTTAAAAGGAGAAAATATGAAGAAAACATTATAGTGGAGAAATCTTTGTTAGGTTAACCGAGATTTGTCTCTCTCGATTACGGGTATATAATACTATAAGTTTTTCGAAAATGCAAGTGTTTTTTGCAAAAAAAATCACATTCTACTTTTTAGTTAAAACGCAAGAATATGAAATCATAATTTTGTGCAAACTGTACAAATAACGGCTGGTATGATGACAATAAAGAAAAAAGAGGGCTGCAAAGACAGTCCTCTGAAAGTTATAAGTTTAATTGATTATGCGTTTTCTTCGCTGAGACCTAATGCAGCTTTGATTTCTGCAACAAATGTTTTGAAGTAGCCGAGAATGGCTGAAAAAGCATCGATGATTCTCTGAATAGCGTCCATAATAAATCCTCCTTGGAACATTTTGCAATTATTTATACGACAATAGTAGCAAAACTGTACACTTTTGTCAAGAAAAGTGTGTAATTTTTTCAAAAAAATTAACACTTGTGTGAAAAAATATGGTACAATGTTACTGATTTTAAGGAGGTTGATAAAATATGTTTCTTTTTGGAAAAATAATCTCAGCGGTTGTGGCATTCATAATGCTGATGTTGCCTTTTGGTAATAACAGCACGGAAAGGAAATGCGAAAGCAGATTTAACGGCACTTTCATTCAGTCCTGGATGAGCAGCAGCTGGGACGAACAAAGATGGGAAAAAGAAGTTTATAATATGAAAGAGGCAGGTATTGAATATCTTATTCTTCAGTGTCTTGCCGATAAAGCCTCAGAAAGTGCAGGCGGCACATGGAATGTTTACTATGACAGCGATGTTGAAGAACTTAAAGACGGCGTTTTCGGCGGAGACTGTCTTGAAATTGCACTCAGGCACTGTGAAAAGGGAGGCATCAAGGTTTTCGTCGGACTTAATATGTACGACGACTTCTGGAATGAAGGCTCACTTTCAAAGCAGTACGGTGAAGTTTGCTCTGTGGCCGCTCAGATGGTTGAGGATATATATAATAAGTATGGCGAAAAGTACAAGGACAGCCTTTACGGTTGGTACTTCACTCCCGAAATCAGCAACGGACTTATCCGTCAGATAAACATCAGAGGAACCGCTGACGGCATAAACACAATTATTGACAGTATAAACAAAACAGACAGAACGAAGCCGCTTCTTATGAGTCCGTTTTATTCTGAATATCTTTCAGCAGGCCCTGTGATGACGCTTGCAAATTATGTTCGTCTTATCAATATGATTAACTTCAGAGACGGTGATATTTTTGCTCCACAGGACGCAGTTGGTGCAAAATGGGTGAGAGAAAAGAATCTTGAAATGACATGGAAGATTTACAAAACTGCAGTTGATTCAAGCAAGGTTGACCTTAAACTTTGGGCAAACTGCGAAAACTTTTCTTCAGCTGTTGCCGATGCAGCTCTCAGCGGAATCATTAATCCGCCCAAAACCGAGAATACCGTTCACGTAACGGAAACACTTGACAGATTTGTGTGGCAGATGGATGTTGCCTCGAAGTATGCGGAGAACATCATCACCTTCTCCTATAACCACTACTACAGCCCCGATGCAGTAAATCCCGCTTTCATTAATACATATCTCGATTACCTTAATAATGACTATGTTCTTGAAAGCGAAGCACCGTCAGCACCCGGAAACATGGAAAAGCTTCAGACCGAAAACGGTATCGAGCTTAAGTGGGATGCTGCTGAGGATAATTTCGGTATCGCATACTACAGAATTGAAAAAGACGGAAAGTTCCTTGCGAGAGTTGAAATGTATTACGGCTGGGAAGAAACGTCGTTTATCGATGAAAACGGTAGTATGGAAAGCACCTATACAATTGAAGCCTTTGATGCAGCCGGAAACAGTACGGGTAAAGTTGTAATAGGATGAAATAAACAGTTTATTTAAAGGAGAAATTGATATGTCAGTATTAACATCAGTTTTAAGATTTGTGGTTTCGATTGTTCTTACAATCGTAGCTACAGTTGCACCCGGTAAGATGGCGGATTCAACAGCTCCCAATGCACCTCTGGATGCTGAAAGCTGTAAGCTCAACTTTGCGGTTGTTTCTGACACCCATATGAAAGTTGGCATTGAAGGCCTCCCCAACGACCTCGTTTTTCACCTTGCTATGAAGGATTTTGAAGCTGCAGATAAAAAATATGATGCTCTTGTTTTTGTGGGGGACAACACAGATCACGGATATGAAGATCAGTGGGCACATTTTGAAGAACAGTTTAAAGGATATGATCCGGCTGATAACATTCTTCTTGCTATGGGTAATCACGACACATGGACAAGAGACGGCAGCGATAACAGAACGGCCAAAGGTCTGTTTATGGAATACAGCACAAAACTTACGGGTAAATTTACCGGTAACTACTACTATTCAACAACCGTCAACGGATATCCCTTTATCTTCCTTACAAGCGAGGAGGACCACACAGCAGCAACCTTCTCTGATAAGCAGATAAAGTGGTTCAAAAACGAAATGAAAAAGGCTGCAAAGCTTGATAAACCAATTTTCGTTGTTTGCCATTGGCCTATAAATATGACTCATGGTCTTCCCGTATCCTGGGGCGATGACGATTATGACGATATGACAGGCGGTATGGGCGAGCAGAGCGACAGAATCAATAAAATTATGCAGAAATACGACAATGTATTTGTGATTTCAGGACATATTCATAACGGTGTTTCAAACAGTGAGACTAAAGAAAAGCTGGGATACGAAAGCCTCGAAAAAGTCGGAAACATCCACAGCCTTAACATTCCTGCTATCAACGGCTTCAATGAAAACGGCGATTGGTTCCCGGGAACAAGCTATGTAATTGAGGTTTACGAAGACGAGGTCGTTTTCAGAGCAAGAAACTTTATGTCAGGATACTGGCGTCCTGAATATAACTATACGGTGAAGCTTTCATAAAGAATTAAAGCATATCTGTTCAGCTACGGGAAATATTAATTGTATAATTTAATAAAAAAATTTGATTTTTCTCTTTACAACCGGGAACTCTTGTGATATAATGTTTCAGCATTGTGCCGGTTACTCGGTCTGCGGGTCTTTGCCCAACGGGCTTTTTCACCTGCCGCAAACTGGGGGCTTGGCGAATGACTATTATTTATGAGGTGAAAAACCATGATGACAAAAGAACAGAAAACCGCAATTATCAAGGAATACGCTGCTCACGAAGGTGACACAGGTTCACCCGAAGTACAGATCGCTCTCCTTACTTTCAGAATCAACAGCCTTACAGAGCACCTTAAGGCTAACAAGAAGGATCACCACTCACGCCGTGGTCTTCTTATGATGGTAGGTCAGAGAAGAAATCTCCTTGCATATCTTCAGAAGAACGATATCGAAAGATACCGTAGCATCATCGCTAGACTCGGTATCCGTAAGTAATTGCACTCATTCGGCAGACATGAATTTATCGTGTCTGCCTTTTTTCCGTTAATACTCCGTAAAAAAAGCGGAGAAAAACCGTAAATTTGACGAGGCTGAAGTTTTGTTTAGCACTAAATTGAGCGCTTTCTGAGTGCTGAATTTATTGCTAAACCGCCGCCTCGTTGGAGATAAAAATTTAAATTTAGAAAAGCGAGGTAAAAATTATGTTTCCTGAATTCAGAAAATTCGAAACTACTCTTGCAGGCAGACCTCTCGTAGTTGAAACAGGTAAAATGGCAGGTCTTGCAGGCGGTTCATGTCTTATCAGATATGGCGAAACAGAAGTTCTTTGTACAGCTACAATGGCTGCAAAGCCCAGAGAAGGCGTTGACTTCTTCCCTCTTTCGGTTGACTTTGAAGAAAAGCTCTACTCAGTAGGCCGCATTCCCGGCTCATTCCAGAGAAGAGAAGGCAAGGCAAGTGAAAAGGCTACTCTTTCATCAAGAGTTATCGACAGACCTATCCGTCCTCTTTTCCCCAAGGATATGAGAAACGACGTAGGTGTTGTTGCAACTGTTATGTCAGTTGACCAGGATTGCCTTCCCGAAATCACAGCTATGATCGGTGTTTCAGTTGCAATTTCAATTTCAGAAATTCCCTGGGACGGCCCAATCAGCGGTGTTTCAGTAGGTCTTGTTGACGGCAAGTTCGTTATCAACCCCACAGAAGCTGAAAGAGCAAAGAGCGAAATGGCTGTTACTGTTGCTTCAACTGCAGATCTTGTTGCTATGATTGAAGCAGGTGCAAACGAAATCGACAACGAAACAATGTTCGACGGTATCATGTACGCTCACAAGGTTAACCAGGAAATCGTTGAATTCATCAAGGGTATCCAGAAGGAAATCGGCAAGGAAAAGATTCCCTTTGAATCACAGGATCCCGCTCCCGAAATGTTCGAAGCAATCAAGGAATTCGCAATTGAAGACGTTAAGTTTGCTCTCGACACAGACGACAAGAGAATCCGTGATGAAAGACTTAAGCCCGTATACGAAAAGGTACACGAAAGATTCGACGAGGAATATGCTGAAGAAATCGGCAAGATTGACGAATGTCTTTACAAGCTTCAGAAGTTCGTTGTAAGACGTTGGCTCCTTGACGAAAACAAGAGAGTTGACGGCAGAGGTATCAACGATATGCGTCCTCTTGATGCTCAGGTTGACCTTCTTTCAAGAGTACATGGTTCAGGTATGTTCACAAGAGGTCAGACACAGGTTCTTACAGTAACCACTCTCGGCCCCGTAAGTGATGCTCAGCTTCTTGACGGTCTTGACAACGAAGAGAGCAAGAGATATATGCACCACTACAACTTCCCCTCATACTCAGTTGGTGAAACAAAGCCCTCAAGAGGCCCCGGCAGAAGAGAAATCGGCCACGGTGCACTTGCTGAAAGAGCTCTT
This sequence comes from Clostridia bacterium, assembly GCA_017522205.1. GTDB lineage: Bacteria > Bacillota > Clostridia > Oscillospirales > Acutalibacteraceae > UBA6857. The sequence continues at coordinate 43,384 of JAFWZS010000060.1, read as the reverse complement.
GTTCCCGTAATTCCCTCAGTTGAGGAATTCCCCTATGCTATCAGACTCGTTTCAGAAGTTCTTTCTTCAAACGGTTCAACATCACAGGCTTCAATCTGCGGTTCAACCCTTTCACTTATGGCTGCAGGTGTACCCATCAAGGCTCCCGTTGCAGGTATCTCATGCGGTCTTGTAACTGAAGGCGACCGTTTCATGACAATGGTTGATATTCAGGGCCTTGAAGACTTCTTCGGCGATATGGACTTCAAGGTAGCAGGTACTAAGAAGGGTATTACAGCTATTCAGATGGACCTTAAGATTCACGGTCTTACTCCCGAAATCATCAAGGAAGCATTTGAAAAGACTTATGATGCAAGATGTAAGATTCTTGACGAAGTAATGCTTCCCTGCATTGCAGAGCCCAGAGCAGAGCTTTCAAAGTATGCTCCCAAGATGCTCACAACAAAGATTGATCCCGAAAAGATCGGCGATGTTATCGGTAAGCAGGGTAAGGTTATCCAGAAGATCTGCGCTGAATGTGACTGTAAGGTTGACGTTAGCGAAGACGGTTCAGTATTCGTTTCAGCTATTGATATCGACAATGCAAGACGTGCTATCACAATCATCGAAACAATTGCTAACGACCCCGAGGTTGGCTCAATCTTCCGCGGTATCGTAACACGCCTTATGAGCTTCGGTGCATTTGTTGAAATTGCTCCCGGCAAGGAAGGCCTTGTTCACATCAGCAAGCTGGATGTTAAGAGAACAGAAAAAGTTGAAGACTGCGTAAACGTTGGTGACGAAGTAATCGTTAAGGTTCTTGAAATCGACGATCAGGGCAGAATCAACCTTTCAAGAAGAGATGCTCTTATCGAAATCGAAGGTCTTGTTCCCGAGGATAACGGTGAAGAAGACAGACCCAGAAGACCCAGAAGAGACAACAACAGAAGAAGATAAACCATAAAATTTGAACCGCCGAAAAATACTCGGCGGTTTGAAATATTTTTGTAAGGCGGTAAAAAATGAATAATTCCAAAAAGATTATGAAGCTTACTGTAAACGCTGCTTTTATTGCAATTATTGCAGTTATGAGCTTTACACCTATCGGTTATCTCAGAATCGGCACTGCAATTGAAGCTTCACTTCTTGCGATTCCCGTTGCTTTCGGCGGAGCAGTTATGGGTGTTACCTCAGGTGCAATTTTAGGTCTTGCTTTTGGTGTTTCAAGCTTTATTCAGTGCTTCGGTATGAGTGCGTTCGGCACAACCCTTATGGGTATAAACCCCGTTTTTACATTTATAATCTGCATTGTACCGAGAGTTCTTATGGGTGCAGGCTCAGCTCTTATTTATAAGCTTCTTAAAAAGAAAAACGTGCAGGACAACTTAAGCGCACTTATAAGTTTCCTAGCAGCTGCAGTGCTTAACACTCTGTTTTTTGTGGGCTCATTTATTCTGCTTTTCGGCAACACAGAGTTCTACAGCGGTCTTGAAACACAGTTTGCTACAACCAATGTAATTGCTTTCTTCGCAGCATTTGTAGGTGTTAACGGCATTGTTGAAACCGTGGCTGCAGGCGCTTTCGGCGGTGCAGTAGGCAAGGTTATTGCAAAGCTTAAAAAGCAGGCAGCTTAATTAAAGCTACAGTAATTATTACAGAAAGGCGGTTCAGATTATGGAATTACCTCTTGGAATAAGAAAATACATCTATCAGTTTCAGGCTATGATGCCTAACTACGATACAGAGTGCCCTTTTTCAAAGGATGAGCCTTTGTCATTTGAGGACAGAGAAAACGTAAAGCTCGCTTTTGTGGCACTTGCGGACACTCACATTGTAAACAACGAGTTCGCTTTCAAGAACCTCAACAACGCATTTGAGGATATCAAGAACTCAGGTGAAAAGTTTGACGCTCTTCTTCTTGCAGGTGATATTGCCGACTACGGCTTCAAGAGCGAATACAAGGGCTTTCTTGATGTTTACAGCAAGCAGGACGCAGTTCCGCACATCTTCCTTACTCTTGGTAACCACGACGCAAGATTTTTCTACGGCAGAGCAAGAAAGACCGTTATGGACTGGCAGAGCAAGCACCTTGGAATTGATATCGGCAAAAAGAGCTACTATTCCTACGATATCAACGGCTACACTTTCATCGTAATCTGCACCGAAAAGGCAGTGCTTGAAAAGGCGTACATTTCAAAAGAGCAGATTGCCTTCCTTGACAATGAGCTTAAAAGAGCAACAGAAAACGGTAAGCCCGCTTTCGTAATGTGCCATCAGGCTTTTCAGTTTACTCACGGACTTCCCGAGGTATGGAAAACCGGGGATATGGGCGAGCAGTCAGACGAAGTAAGAGCAGTTATGGAGAAGTACAACAACGTATTCTTCATCAACGGCCACCTTCACGGCGGTATCTGCAATTATGTTGAAGAGGTGCTCAACGAGGAAAAGGGCGTTGTTTCACTTAGTATTCCCTCATACAGAAAGCCCAACAACTTCGGTCACCGTGACTGCGGAACAGGCTACTACTGCTGCGTTTACGACGACAGAGTTGAGTTCACCGCAAGAAACTTCCTTACGGGCAAGCCCGTTACAGGCGACTATACAAAGTTTACATATAAGCTTAAATAAAGAATCAGGACAAAGCTTTACCCCACCGAATTTGTTTCGGTGGGGTTTTGTGTGTTATTTAGCTGTAAAAACCTCAACTCCGTTAAGCTCAACTGAAGCAACTGCACTTGCGTTTATTGTCTGCCTGAAATGAAGCTGAACCTCAAATTTGTCGCCTCTTTTTTCCATTGTTGATGCACCGATATCGTTTTCACCGTCAGGCGGCATATTGATATTGAAGGTTTCCTTTGTGCCGTCTTTGTAATTGAGAGTGAGTGTACTCTCAATGAGCTTGTCGTGATTGACACTCTCGAAAGTATCTGCACCATCCAGAACCTTTAAGGTGTATTTGAAATTAAGGTTGGTGATGTCGGCTTTGTGGGGTTTGAATGTAACGCCGTTCATCAGAACGCTGTTTTCAGTCTTTTTCAGCTTTCTCTGGGTGTTCGCATAGTCAATTGCAATATTGCCCTTGAAGGAACACTCAATAGTGTCGGTCAGATTAAAGGTGTCTTTATCATATTCTTCAATATTAAGGAAATTGATTCTGAGAATTCTTCCTACAATACTGCCGCTGTCAATGCCTGAATAGAATAACTCTATCCTCAGAGTACGCTCATCAACAAAGTAGCACCCCATACCTCTGCCGAAGGAAGAACGGAAAGCAAGATGCTGGTCAACATTTTCAAAAAGGTAGCTCTTGCTTTCGTCAAACTTAATGTCTCCGGTGGAAGTCAGCTCAAACACAAGAAACAGATTATAGTTGTCGCCAACAATACCCTTACAGGTAAGCTGAATGTCGTCTCTGTCGCTTTTAAGAGCAAGGTTTTTTTCTGAATAAACCTGATCGGAGCTTTCACTCTGACCCAAATATTTTGAACCGAAATATTCGGGTGCTCTTGAAACTCTTACAGCAAAGGCAGAGCCTGAAACGCAGATAACAAAAGCAATTATCGCCGCAATAAGCACAGCAGGTTTTAGCTTGATTACTTTCTTTTCGGTTGTTTTTCTGTATAAATTATCTTTCCACTCGTAGGGAGTTTTAACATTGAATTCATTCATCGCTGAGACCTCCTTTTAAAAGTTCTCTGCCCCGTTTAAGGCGGGACTTTATGGTGTTCTCTTTTTCTGAAAGGATTTCTGAAATTTCACCTATACTGTAGCCCTCAAAGTAGTAGAGTTCAATCACCTGCAGATATTTTACGGGTAGCCCTCTTATTTCACATATAAGCTCTTTATTGAAATCTTCCGTATATGACGCCTGAAGCTCGTCAATGTCTGCATGATTTCTTCTGAAAAGCTTTCGCTTGATATCACGGCATTCATTGAGTGCCACCGTAACTATCCATTTTCTCATTTCTTCGTCGGGCTTTTGCCATAGGTGTTTTGCTTTGAACAGCTTCAGAAAAACATTCTGCCAAGCGTCCTCGGCATCGGCACGGTTCTCGAGATTCACAAAACAGATGCGTGTTACCGTGTCGGCATATTTTTCTACGAGCATTTCAAATTCGTCTTTCATTTTATCAGCTCCTTTCACTTTATAGAACGTATGAAACTTTTAAAAAGTTGCAAAGCAAACGAAAAAAATACAGGTATTTCTTCATTCGGTAGAAAATACCTGTATTGTTGTTAATCTTTATGACGGGTTATTCCTTCTCCAGCACATGCTTGAAATAAAGCACATCACCTGTGCTGTTATAACCAATGTTCGAAATTTCGTTGCCGTATGCCACATAACTATTCACTTCGTAAAGGGGGAGAATTACCGCCGCATCAGCAAGATGCTTTTCGGCTTTCAGGGTGGCTTCAGCTTTTGCAGTAATGCCGTTTGAAAGTGCGATAGCCTTTACCTTGTTGTCGTAGCTTTTGGATGAATAGCCGAAAATGTTGTCACGGCTATCGGAGGTGAATTTCAGCGCAGCATCCTGAGCTGTGTTTCCGCTATAAGTGATTTCACCGAGAGCAAGCTGAAAATCACCTTTTTTGATTCTGCTCTGAAGTGTAAATTCATCAGTGATTTCCACCGAAACATTAAAAGCAACACCGAGAACTGCCTGCCAGGACTGAATGAGCTTTCTCGCAAGAAGCTCATCTGAGGTTTTACAAAGTACTGTTATGGTTGCATTATCCTGCTCAAGAGCATCAAGGCCTTTTCGCAGAAGACTTTGGGGATTCTGATTGGAGTAGCTTCTTACACCCTTTGTAAGGTCAGAATATATGGAGCTGCCGAGCTTGCAGACCGATGGGAAAAAGTGCTTTGACACAGCTTTTCCTGTTTCAGTTGAAAACAGATTGAAGTTAAAGGCAGAAACAATTGCTCGTCTTACGTCGGTGTTTTGAAGATAGGTGTCCTTGCAGTTGAAGAGAAGTGAGTATGTGCCTGATGCAAAACCGTCAGCGTGATATTTCTTGCTGTCGCTTACAGAAAGCGCCTGATTTTCTGTGAAGGGTGAGATGTCATAGGTTTCATTTTTAAGCTTTCTCAGACGGGTGTTCTGCTCGTTGTTGATTGAAAAATAAACGGAATAGGGCTTGACGTTTTTTGCGTCGTAGTAATAATCGGTATTTCGTCTTACAGAAACTGAAGCATTGTCAGCCCAGTTGTTGATGTAGAACGGACCGTTATATAAAAGGTACCTTGTAGCAAGACCATATCTGCCGCCGGTTTTTTCAAAGAAAATTTCGTTGCAGGGCATACAGGCAGGCTCAAGAAGTGTGCTTAAAAAGTCAGGATCGTCATTCTGAAGAGTGATTTTCAGTGTACGGCTGTCAAGAGCAGTAACGCCAAGCTCGGTTTCAGTCTTTTTCCCTTCGTGGACACTTTGCGCATTTGTTATGGCATAGAGCTTATATGCGGTAGGGCATTTGGTTTCGGGGCGAAGAGCACGTCTTAAGCCGAAAACAAAATCGTGAGCCGTCACAGTGATGTTGAAGGTTTCCTTGCCCTCCTCGAGAGGAACGAGCTTACCCTTTTCGTCATAGGTGGGATAAAGCTGAATTTCGTCACCGCCGAGAACTCTTTTTGCCGCAGAGGTAACTCTCCAGCGTGAATTTTCTCTGAGATAGAAAACATAGGTTTTTCCGTCAGCTGAAACGTCCCACTTCTCCGCCATGCCGGGCAGAATATCACCGTTTTCACCGAGAGTTACAAGCCCTTCAAAGCAGTTGAGAATAATATTTCTTGCACCCACGTCTGATATAATCTGCGGGTCAAGGAAACGTGGGTCGTTGTCTATGGGGAAAATAAGCTTAGCATCAATACCTTTTTCTGCTGTACAGGCAGCAAGGGAAAAAAGCATAAGCACACATAATATTAGTGATAAAATCTTTTTCATTTTTTTCATTCCTTAAAATAGAAATATAGTTTATAATTCCAAAAAGAAAAATAACCACCTTGTTTCTGTGGTACAATTAGACCGTTAAGGGAGGTTGAAATTATGGATTCAACAAAGCTTTTGCTGATTCTTTCAGCACTGATTATTATACTACTTATTATATGCGTAGGTCTTCTTATTATTGTGCTAAAAAAGAATAATAACAAAGAATATGAAAGCATTTTAACTTCTGAAAAGGCGACAAGGGAGCATCTGAGCAAAACTGCCTCAGAAATCACCGCTTCTGTGCGTGATGAATTCAGCCGCAGCCGTGTTGAAAATGCAAACGCACAGAGCCAGCAGAGAAAAGAGCTTTCCGAGAGTATCAAGGATATGACGGACAGGCTTTCAAAAATGACAACGGATAACTATGAGTTCAATGTAAAAATGGCTGATATGATTTCCGTAAGGCTTCTCGATATGCGAAAGAGCAACGAAGAAAAGCTGGAGCAGATGCGTCTTACTGTTGACGAAAAGCTGAATGAAACTCTTACAAAGCGCCTTGATATGTCATTTAAGACCGTAAGCGAACAGCTTGAAAATGTATACAAATCCCTCGGTGAAATGAAGGTGCTTTCAGGCAGCGTAACCGAAAACGTAACCTCACTCAACCGTATTCTCACCAACGTAAAAGCAAGAGGCACCTGGGCTGAGGTTCAGCTTGAAGGTCTCCTTGACCAGACCATTCCCGGTATGTACGAGCGAAATGTGATGACCGTACCTCTTTCGAGAAATATCGTTGAGTTCGCCGTAAAAATTCCCTCAGGTGACGACAAAGAGGCATTCACTTATCTTCCCATCGACTCAAAATTCCCCGTTGAAACCTATATCCGTCTTTGTGAGGCGGCAGACAGAGGGGACAACGCCGCCGTTGAAATTCAGCGAAAGGCACTTGAAACCACAATTATTAATCAGGCTAAGGAGATTAAAAAGTACATCAACGAGCCTGACACAACGCCCTTTGCAATTATGTATCTTGCAACAGAAGGCCTTTACAGTGAGGTTATTTCGTCAAAGAACGGTGTAGCTGAAAGATGTCAGAACGAATTTTCCGTGATGATTGCAGGTCCGTCAACTATAACTGCGCTTCTCAACTCTCTTTCAATCGGCTTCAAGGCGATGGCAATCAACGAAAAAGCGAAGGAAGTAAGAGCTGTGCTCGCCGCTGCAAAGGTACAGTATGAAAAATTCGGCGTAGTGCTTGAAAAGGCGAAGAAGAAGATTGACGAGGCGGGAAAGAGCCTTGAAGATGCTCAGAGCAGAAATAACATTATTCAGAAAAAGCTCAAAAGTGTTGAAGCAATTGAGCAGAGCGAAGCAGTAGAAATTTTAGGGTTAGAGGAATAAACTATGATTAGATTTGAAAGCGATTATACTCAGGGAGCGGTGCCTCAGATTCTCGATGCACTTCTGAAAACAAATATGGAGCAAACCCCCGGTTACGGTGAGGATAAATACTGCCTTTCGGCTGCAGACAAAATCAGAAAAGAGCTGGGGCGAGATGACCTTGCGGTGCATTTTCTTGTAGGTGGCACACAGACTAACTTTACCTTTATTGCATCTTGTCTTCGTCCTCACGAGGGTGTAATTTCAGCCTCAACGGGACATATCAACGTTCATGAAACCGGAGCGGTTGAAGCAACCGGTCATAAAATTTTACCTATACCCAGTTTTGACGGAAAAATAAATGCTCAGCAAATTGAAGAAATGGTAGTAGCTCACGAAAACGATGCTTCCTTTGAGCACATCACAAAGCCGAAAATGGTCTATCTTTCAATGCCCACGGAAAACGGCACAATTTACTCCAATTCAGAGCTTGAAGCAATTTACGACTGCTGCAAACGTAAAAATCTTATTCTCTACATTGACGGTGCAAGACTCGGTTATGCACTTATGTGTAAAGAAAACGATGTTGCTTTTTCCGACCTTCCTAATCTTTGCGATGCTTTTTATATCGGCGGCACAAAGGTGGGCGCTCTCTTCGGTGAGGCACTTGTAATTGTAAATGACAGATATAAGGAAGATTTCCGTTATATTGAAAAGCAGAAGGGTGCTATGCTTGCAAAGGGCAGACTTTTAGGTCTGCAGTTTGACACCCTTTTCACAGACGGACTTTACTTTGAAATTTCAAAGCATGCAATGAAGCTTGCAGATAAAATCAGAGATGCCTTCAAAGAAAAAGGCATAAAGCTTCTTTACGATTCACCAACCAATCAGCTCTTCCCTATGCTTACGGATGAAGAGATGAATAAGCTTAAAAATGACTTCAGTTTCTCATATTGGGGCAAGTTTGACGGACTCAACGCAGTTCGTTTCTGCACAAGCTGGGCAACTCAGGAAAGTGATGTAGCCGCACTTCTTAAGGCAATCAATGAATTATAAGTGTATATACATTTTGCGGTGAATAATGAATAATCCGCACTTTTTCCTCAAATTTATGTTGAAAACCTTGTTAGTAAAGTTGAAAACTTTACGGTTTTTATGCTGAAAACTCAAAAACTCAGTTAAAAATGTGGAAAACTTCGGGTTTTCCACATTGCTTTTCTAATGGCAAGTAAAAAACTTTACAGCTAAAATTTCGCTGTAAAGTTTTTATCTTTATGTTTTGAATATAAGAATTTGTATAAAAACTGCATATATGATGCAAATATTATGAGAGATTCTCCGAGAGTAATGCAAGCTCTTCCATGGTGAGCTTTTCGGCTCTCACATTTACATCAAGACCGCTTTTCTGAAGAGCCTCAGCAACCTGATTTTTTGAAAGTCCCATTCCGCTTGCAATTGAGTTGACTGCGGTTTTTCTTCTCTGTGCAAAGGCTGCCTTTACCATTCTGAAAAACTTCTTTTCGTCGCTTACCTTTACTGCAGGCTCGGGTCTGATTTGGAGCTTTATAACTGTGCTGTCAACATTGGGCGGCGGCATAAATGAGCCTCGTGAAACGTTAAAAAGGTGTTTTACCTCGGCATAGTAATTTGTGCAGACAGTAATAGCGCCTGAATCCCTTGAACCTACGGGAGTTGAAAGTCTGTCAGCGGCCTCTTTCTGAATCATAACCGTAATTGCTTTAATGGGAAGCTTTTCTTCAAGGAGCATTGTAATAATGGGGGAGGTGATATAGTAAGGCAGATTTGCGCACACAACCACATCCATACCCTGAAACTTTTCCTTTATAAGTGCGTGAAGGTCGGTTTTCATAATGTCGGCATTGACGATCTCAACGTTGTCAAATTCACTGAGAGTTTCCTCCAAGACCGGAAGAAGACGGGTGTCAAGCTCAATTGAAACCACCTTTTTTGCTCTTTTTGCAAGCTCGGCTGTCAGTACGCCGATGCCTGCACCGATTTCAATTACACCGGTGTTTTCGTCTGCTCCGCAGTTTTCAGCCATTCTCGGACAGACCGAGGGGTTAATAAGAAAGTTCTGCCCCAGGGCTTTTGAAAAGTTGAATCCGTGCTTTGAAAGAACATTTCTGACAACGGATATATCTGATAAATTTTCCATAAAACTCACTCCCACATTGGATTTTGCTATTGCATTTTTTGAATTTTAATTGTATACTATAGTTTGAATTACTTATATATTATAGACGAGGTGAACGAATATGTCAATTCTTGTTACAGGCGGCGCCGGTTATATCGGCTCACACACATGTATTGAACTTATGAAAGCAGGTTATGAGGTTGTTGTAGTAGACAATTTCTATAACAGTAAAAAGGAATCTCTCAAAAGAGTTGCAGAGCTTTCAGGTAAGTCATTCGCTTTTTATGAGTGCGATATCCGTGATAAAAAGGGACTTGACCTTATTTTCAAGCAGAATAAAATCGATGCAGTTATTCACTTTGCGGGCCTTAAGGCTGTTGGTGAATCCTGCCAGAAGCCCCTTGAATATTACGACAATAACATTAACGGAACACTTTGTCTCTGCGAGGTTATGAGACAGAACGGCTGCAAGAAAATGGTGTTCAGCTCATCTGCAACTGTTTACGGTATGAACAATGTTTCTCCTCTTAAGGAAAGCATGCCTACAGGCGGCACAACCAACCCTTACGGCACAACAAAGTTTATGATCGAAATTATCCTTTCCGACCTTTACAAGAGTGACAAGGATTGGTCAATTACCCTTCTTCGTTACTTCAATCCCATCGGAGCCCACGAAAGCGGAAGAATCGGTGAAGACCCCAACGGTATTCCCAACAACCTTATGCCCTACATTACTCAGGTAGCTATCGGCAAGCGTGAGAAGCTCAGCGTTTTCGGTGACGACTATGACACACCCGACGGCACAGGCGTAAGAGACTATATCCACGTTGTTGACCTTGCTCTCGGTCACGTAAAGGCTCTTAACAAGGTTCTCGGTCAAAGCGGTCTTGATGTTTACAATCTCGGCACAGGTGTAGGCTACAGCGTTCTTGATGTTGTAAAGGCATTTGAAAAGGCAAGCGGTGCAGAGGTTAAGTATGAAATCGCACCCCGTCGTCCCGGTGACATTGCGGTTTGCTATTCAGACCCCTCAAAGGCTTATGCAGAGCTTGGCTGGAAGGCTGAAAGAGGCATTGAAAAAATGTGCGAGGATTCATGGCGCTGGCAGAAGAACAATCCTCAGGGTTACGGAGATTGATAATTACTTGATGATTTAAAAATTTAAGGTGGACAGGGGACGGCAGAGAGTGTTGTTCCCTGTGAATTTTTACGGTACTTTTAAGGTGATGAAAATGAAAAAAATTGCTGCAGTAAATGACATTTCCGGCTTCGGAAAATGTTCCCTTGCAGTTTCAATACCTATAATGGCTTCACTCGGCGTGCAATGCTGTCCGCTGGTTACGGGCGTATTCTCCAACCAGACGGGCTATGACAGCTTTTATTGCAGAGACTGTACTGACGATATGGAGCCCTGCATTGAAGAATGGAAAAAGCTGAATGCAGATTTTGACGGAATACTTACAGGCTTTATTGCCAACGGCAAGCAGGGCAAAATCATCCACAAGCTGATTGACACCTTCGGAAAAGAGAATACGGTTGTTGCCGTTGACCCTGTTATGGCTGATGACGGTGAAATCTATAAGTGCTATGACGAAGAAAGTGTAAAGGCGATTATCAGTCTTGCAGAAAGGGCAGATATAATCACGCCTAACCTTACTGAGCTTTGTATTCTTTCAGAAAGAAACTATAATGAAATACTTGCACTTCCTGAAGCCGAGTTTCTTCAGGCGATCAGAGAAATGTCTTTGCTTCAGAATAAGGACAAGGAAAAAATTGTTGTGACAAGCGGAATACACCTCGGTGAAAACAAGGTTGCGAACGCAGTTTACGACGGCGGAAAATTCGATGTAATCGTAACACCCCATTACGGCGGAAGCTTCTCAGGTACGGGGGATATACTTGCATCTTTTGTAACGGCACAGTACATTAAAGGTGTACCCGTAAACGAAGCGGTGAAGCAGGCTTCGGAATTTATTTGTAAATCTATTGAAGAAACCATCAAAGATACAAAGGGAGCATATAACCGTATGGACGGTGTGCATTTTGAAAGGTATCTCAGAGAATTAGGTGACTTATAATGAAGAATTCTAATCTGTTTAAAGTCTGCCTTACGGGGCTGATGGCAGCACTTATTGCAGTTTTTACTGCGTTTATAAAAATCCCCACAGGAATCAACAACGGCTATCTCCATTTCGGTGATTCCGTAATTTATCTCGCAGGCTGTATTGTAGGGCCTTTTGGTATAATATCTGCAGCAATAGGCGGAGCACTTGCTGACATAATGGCAGGTGTTGCAGTATGGGCAGTGCCTACGGCAATAATCAAAGCGCTTAACTGTCTGCCCTTTGTTCTTGCCACGCGATACTACATAAAGAAAAAGGGTTGCTTTAAAATCGTAAATGCCTATACGGTGACTATGACGGTTGTGTCGGCACTGATTACTGTATTCGGTTATCTTCTGGCAGAAAGTCTGATGTATTCTTTTCCGACGGCGCTTACAAGCGTACCCTTCAGTATGGTTCAGGCTATGGGCAGCGGAGTAATCTTCGTGCTTATGGGCAAAGCTCTTGAAAAAGCAAAAATTGAAAGGTTTATGGGTAACTGAAAATGGCAGACATAATTTACACTTATCATAACTCGGTTTATTTAAACATAACCAACAAATGCCCCTGCAGATGCGTTTTCTGCATAAGGGACAAGGCAGATGCAATCGGTGAAGCAGAAAACCTTTTTCACGAAACTGAGCCTACAACAGAAGAAATTAAAGATGCTATTGACCGCTTTGATTTTGGCGGCAAGGATACGGCAGTTTTCTGCGGCTATGGTGAACCAACCAACGCTTTGGATAATCTCATAAAGTCAGCAGAGTATCTTAAAGAAAAATTCCCAGAAATTAAGCTGAGACTTAACACCAACGGACTTTCCGACCTGATCAATGAAAGAGAAACGGTGAAGGAAATCTGCGCTCATTTTGATTCTGTTTCAATTTCCCTCAATGACGTTTCAAGTGAAGAGTACGACAAAATCACACGGAATATCTATCCGGGAAAAGCCTATGAAGCTATGCTGAAATTTGCAAGGTACTGCGTAAATGAGGGCGTGGAAACGAGACTTTCCGTAGTTGACGTAATCGGAGAAGAGAAAATAAAAAAGGCAAAGGAAATTGCCGACAGCATCGGTGCAGACTTCCTTTGCAGAAAATATGACAGGTAAATAAGAGCTTGACAAATAAATATGATTACTTTTGAATACTTAAACAAAAAGGACTTTTCAGCTATATCAAACGAAATTTTTAACATCCTTGCAGACAATATGACTGCCATAGCTCCTACTGACAACAGCAGAGAAGAGGATTATAAATGTTGGTATGAAGCTATGAGAAGTGGCTTGCAAAGAGCTGAAAGACAGATAATTCTGATAAAAGACAACGAAAAAATAATCGGCTATTTTCAGTATAACATAAATACAGATACTCTTATGATGGAAGAAATTCAGATTAAATCTGAGTATCAGGGTAAAGGAATTGTAAGAGAGTTGTACAGTTTTGTGGATTCAAATATTAAAACGGATATTGAATTTGTTGAAGCCTATGCTAACATAAGTAACATCAGATCAATTGGTATGTTGAGAAAATTCGGTCTTTCCGGAATAGGACTCAATAAGAACGGTCATTCATATCACTTCAAAGGTGAAAAATCAGATTTGAAAAAATGGTATGAAAAACTCTGATTGTCTTTTGGAAAATTGCACAATAAACAAACATGGCAGAGATTACGCATAAAAGCGAATCTCTGCCATTAATTTTGCCGAAAGCTCAATGCCCTTACCCGTTGGCAAAAAAGGTAAAATATAGCGGTCAGCGAATGTCGGGGCGAATATACGAGAGAGGGAAAGAGATAAAGCAGACGAGAGCTTGACTGCGAGTACATAGCAATATAGCGGACTCATTTAACAAGCCTGCCTGAGCTTGAATCTATAAAGCACCCTGTTACCGTTATTCTGAGCAACAGAACTTCAAAATTGTCGATAGGTAAAATCTTGCCGATTGCAGAAAAGGTGAGCAGAAAGGGAGAACCAAGAAATCAGTTTAACAAATTGCGGCGACAATTTTGTGGCTTCGGAATGGTGTGGAGTAAAGCGTGTTTTTGTTTACTTTTGTCACAACCGACAAAAGTAAAAGCCTTGCGGCTTGAGCGGAAAGGCAAGAGATTTCCCGATGATGCATCTCAATAATACTTGTGAGAAGTGTAAAGCCATAAAACAAACACGGCAGAGATTACTCATAAGCAAATCTCTGCCTTTGATTTTTTATTTAAACTTCAATTAAGCTCTCTTGCCATTCTGCTGAAACGGAAGTCCTCATATTTTATCTCATCAGAGGAACGGTAAATGCTAAGTATCAAGCCAATTGCAAGGAAGAGGCAAACCGTTGAAGAACCGCCGGCGCTGATAAAGGGAAGCGTGATGCCGATAACGGGGAGAAGACGGGTACACATACCGATATTGATAGCCGCCTGAGAAATAATCATAAACATAACACCGTAGCAAATCATAAGTGCGGCAAAGTTCTTTGAGCGTTTGCCGACGGCAACGATTTTCACCGAAAGAAGAATGAAAAGTGCAATAAGGATAAGTGCGCCTAAAAAGCCCGTTTCCTCGCATATTGCCGAGAAAATCATATCGTTCTGCACTTCGGGAATAGCGTTGGGTGTCTGTGTGTACTGTCCGTTAAAAAGTCCCGAGCCGAAAAGTCCGCCTTCCTTTATGGCGGCAAGAGCCTGATTCTGCTGATAGATTTCGTTGGTGTATTCTTCAGGGTTAAACAGAGCAAGAATACGGTTACGCTGAATATCGTCAAAAACCTTGAACCAGATTACGGGTGAAGCAACGGTAACAAGAAGTGCACCGGCAGGGAAGTAAATCCAGTTAAGCCCTGCGGCGAACATCATACCTATAAACATACACATAAAGATAAGTGCCGAGCCCATGTCACCCGTTGCAATAACGAGAAGAATGGGAACTGCCGCGTGCATACAGAGAAGAAAAACGTGCTTGATGTCTGAAATGTTGTTCTTCACCTTGCTTAAGTGAAATGCAAAGGTGATAATAAAGCCTATTTTTACAATTTCCGAGGGCTGAAAGTAAAGTGAGCCGATTCTGAACCAGGAAAAAGCGTCTGAACGGGCATCGGGCGAAACACCGAAAGGAAACAGAAGAAGCATCAGCATTACTGATGCTGCACCCACCACGGGCCACAGCTTCAGAATAATATCGTAGTCGATTGCGGAAATTATCATAGCGGCAGTAAGACCGAGAATTGCCGCAAGAATCATAACCTTACTGTCTCGTGAAAGAAGCACTCCTGCTTCTGCATCGAGGGTTGTACTGCTTACCATTATTGTTCCGAAAATTGAAAGAGCAAGGGTAAGCATAAGAAGCAGCAGGTCAGTGCCTTTAAGGGCCTTTTTTATATCTTTAAGATTTATCTTCAATTTCAAAAATATCACATCCTGAATTTGTCTTTCTATATTATATTAGAAAGGTGCAAAAAATTCAAGAGGGAAAGACTACAGATTCTCAGTTGACAATGAAAAGTGCCGTTGGTATAATGAAAGAAAATAAAGAGATTGAAGACGAATAAGCCTTTTAACAAGATATGGAAAGTAGGAGAAATCAAATGACAGATTGCAGAATAAAGAGAATAAAGAAAATGAGCAATGCATTTTATAATAGTTCAGTCATAATGGCGATACTGTCGATGATTGTTTATTACTGTTGTGATATGGAAAAAAATAATATCATAATTATGAAAACAGTTGTACTGGCATTTTATATACTAACCGTCATTGTATGCTTGGTTTGTGATGTTTTAATCATAAACAAAGATGCAATAAACAAAAAGGGAAGCAGTACATATAAGTTGTGTATACTGCAAAAAGTGACGAAGTCATTTTCCGGGATTTTCATATTAATATCGTATTTGTTATATGATTTCCATTATGATTATTTGTTTTTCGCATTTATTTTAATGGGAGTATTTTTGGCAATAGCCTCTTTTGTGTTTTGGTACGAATATAAAGCAAAACTTTCAAAAGATGCAAATGATGGTATTGTTATTTAAATAAACTCAAATCACAAAACAACAACCGAAGGTAGGGAGCAAACTCTGCCTTTTGCCATTCAAAAGGTAGTCATTCTTGGTTGACAAAGAAAAGAGTAGTTGATATAATAAAATCTATGTAAAACTCCATCCGTCACAGCGTTGCTGTGCCACCTTCCTCAAAGAGGAAGGCTTTTGCGGCTCCTTCTTTGAGGGAGCTGTCACAAAGTGACTGAGGGAGTAAAACAACGAAAGCAGGTGAGGGTATGACAGTTTTCAATTCAAACAGCGTTGAAGAAACTGAAAGCTTTGCAGAGAAAATCGGCAAGGTTGTTACTCCCGGCACCTGTATTGCTTTTTTTGGCGGCCTCGGTATGGGTAAAACCGCCTTTACGCGCGGTCTTGCAAGAGGTATGGGCATTGACTGTCATGTTTCAAGCCCCACCTTTGCAATCGTCAACGATTACGGGGGAAACCCTCCCTTGGTGCATTTTGATATGTACAAGGTGGACTCCTGGGACAGCCTTTATTCAAGCGGCTTTTTCGATTATCTCGATATGGGCGCAGTGCTTTCTGTTGAGTGGAGTGAAAATATAGAAAACGCTCTTCCTGAAAATACGGTGAGAGTTACCATAGAAAAAGGCGAAGACGAAAACAGCAGAATTATAACAGTTGAAGGACTTGATATAGAATGAGAATTTTAGCGGTGGATACAAGTGCCGTCTGTGCAGGAGTTGCCGTAACGGAAAACGGAAAAATCCTTTCCGAATGCAGCACCAACACGGGACTTACCCATTCGAGAACACTTTTGCCCATGATTGACTCTGCTTTGAAAAACGCAGAGATACCCCTCGACAGCATCGACCTTTTTGCCTGCAGTGCAGGGCCCGGTTCTTTTACCGGTATCAGAATCGGTGTTGCGGCAATCAAGGGGCTTTGCGATTCAACGGGAAAAAAGTGTATTCCTGTTTCAACCCTTGAAGCTTTAGCCTATAATCTTCTCGGTGAGGATTGTATTGCTGTCAGCGTAATGGACGCAAGATGCAATCAGGTTTACTGTGGGATCTTCCTTGTTGAGGGTGAAAAGGTGACGAGGCTTTCAGATGATGAAGCCATAAAAATCGATGACCTTAAGGAAAAGCTTGAGCATTACGACGGAAAAATCGTTTTCGTGGGTGACGGTGCAGAGCTTTGCCATAAGGCGCTGGGCTATGAAATTGCAGGCAGAGGCAACCGTTTCCAGAGAGGAAGCAGTGTAGCTTTCCTTGCAGAGGAAAAAATAAAAGAAACCGAACCCATAGACGGCTCGGAGCTTTTACCCGTTTATCTCAGACTGCCTCAGGCAGAAAGAGAGCTGAACAACAGACTTAATAACAAATAATTTATTTAAAAGGAGATATTAATATGATAGCAATCGGAGCAGACCACGGCGGATACGCACTTAAAGAGGAAATCAAGAAGTACCTTGACGAAAAGGGCATTGAGTACAAGGATTTCGGAACATACACTTCAGAGTCAGTTGACTATGCGGCAATTGCATACAAGGTTGGCACAAGTGTAGTTTCAGGCGAAAGCACAAGAGCAATTCTCTGCTGCGGAACAGGTATCGGCATTTCAATGGCGGCAAACAAGGTGAAGGGTGTCCGTGCAGCTTGCTGCAGCGACTACTTCAGCGCAAAGTTTACAAGACTTCACAACGATGCGAACATTCTCTGTCTTGGCGGACGTGTTGTTGGTGCAGGTCTCGCAATTGAAATGGTTGATGTTTTCCTCAACACCGAGTTTGAAGGCGGCAGACATCAGAGACGTGTTGACCAGATTATGGCTATTGAAGCAGGAACATTTGAAGCTTAAAGGAGATAGAAAACATGATAGAGAGAATAGTTGCGTATATTATGGCTGTTATTAACCTTATAACGGGCTTTTTCGGTATAGATAAGCCTGTTGAGAAAACAAAGGTAGAAAATTTCAGAGTCACCTCGTATGTTATTGCAGACCGAATTCAGAATGAGGCAAGTATTTGCACTGAGGATTTTGACATTATAACCGATGTCATTATTTTCGGCTGTGCAACCTTTGATTCAAAGGGTAAAATAACTGTTCAGGAAGATATTCTTGTAAAAGCACTTTCAAATCTCCGCAAGGTGATCGGAGAAAGAGACATAAAAATAACCCTCAATCTTCTCGGACCGGGGTATACCGGCAGTTCAACCGATTGGTATGAGCAGATGGAAGGATTAGGCAAAGAACACAACAAAGCGTTTATGAGCCCCGGCTTTGAAAAGAGAATTGTGGATGTAATTGACAAGTACGGTTTTGACGGCATTCATTTTGACTATGAATACCCCATTAACAATTTTGCATGGTTCAATTTCAATAATTTCCTTGTATCACTCAGAGCGTGGCTCGGTGAAAAACGCACCTTAGGTGTTGCAATAAGTGACTGGAATTTAAATCTCTCAACAGCTGCTGTAGCTGCAGTGGATACCATTGAATTTATGCTTTACGATATGTATGACGAAGAAGGTAAGCACTCCACGGCTGAAACAGCAAAAATGCTTTCAAAGAAAATCTGGGATGCCAACATTCCCTTGGAAAAAGTCAATTTCGGTCTGCCGTTTTATGCACGCCCCTCCGACAGAGATTCTTTCTGGTATGACTATGTGAGTTATTACTCAGAGCTTGATGAAAACGGCTGGTACCGTGATGAAAATATCGGAAAGGACTTCTGGTTCAATACCCCTGATGTTATCGAAGATAAAACCGACTATGCAATAAATGAAGGCTTCGGTGGAGTTATGATCTGGCATTACAGCTGTGATCTGCCTTCAACCAATGAAAAATCACTTCTCAGAGCCATAGGCACGGCAGTGGATAATAATTATTGATTTTTCCTTGACAAAAAGGAAAGGGAGTAATATAATACTAAAAAAGCGAATATCCCAATAAAACGATGAGAAAGACGGCTTTACTCATAAAGTCTTACAGAGAGTTGCACCAAGGCTGGAAGTGCGGCAGACCGGAGAAAAAGCTTACCACTTTCGAGTGCTTTCCGAAATAAGGAAAGCCGTATGACTGCGTTAAGGTCAGAAGAGTGCCGCATTTTTGCGGAATACGGGTGGAATCGTGGAACTGAATTTTCAGCTTCATCCCAGAGCTATTAGGCTGTTGGGATGGAGCTTTTTATTTTAAAGGTGCTGCAAATCGGACACTTCAGGCTTGTTTGTTCGACTAAAGTCACCTTCTTATGAAAGGAAGTATTTAAAATGATTAACGTAACACTCAAAGGCGGCGTAGTCCGCGAGTATGAAGACGGCAGCAGCGTAATGGATGTTGCAAAAAGCCTTGGTGCAGGACTTTTCAAGGCTGCATGTCTCGGTAAAGTAAACGGAGAGGTCTGCGACCTTCGCACAGTTTTAAACGGTGACTGTGAGGTTGAAATTCTCACTTTTGACGATGATGAAGGTAAAAAGACCTTCAATCACACTTGTTCACACGTTCTTGCTCAGGCAGTAAAAAGACTTTACCCTGCAGCCCTTCTTGCAATCGGCCCCTCAGTTGACGGCGGATTCTACTACGATTTTGACAGCGAAGTGAGCTTTACTCCCGAAATTCTCGAGAAAATCGAAGCTGAAATGAAGAAGATTGTTAAGGAAGCTCTTCCTTTAGAAAAGCTTGAGCTTGACGCTGACGAAGCAATCAGAATGATGGAAGAAAAGGGCGAAATCTATAAGGTGGAGCTTATTAAGGAGCACGCAGACAAGGGAGAAAAAATTTCATTCTATCGTCAGGGCGAATTCCTTGAGCTTTGTGCAGGTCCTCACATTCCCGACACAGGCAGACTTAAGGCGTTCAAGCTTACCTCATGCACAGGTGCATACTGGAGAGGTGACAGCAAGAACAAGATGCTTCAGAGAATTTACGGCACAGCTTTCACAAAGAACGCTGACCTTGAAGCACACCTTACTCAGCTTGAAGAGGCTAAAAAGCGTGACCACAACAAGCTTGGCCGTGAGCTTGAAATTTTCACAACTGTTGACTACATCGGACAGGGCCTTCCCATTCTTCTTCCCAAGGGTACTCACATTGTACAGACACTTCAGCGCTTTGTTGAAGACGAGGAAAAGAAGAGAGGCTGGCTCAGAACAAAAACTCCTCTTATGGCTAAGAGCGACCTTTATAAAATCTCAGGCCACTGGGATCACTATCAGGACGGTATGTTCGTTTTAGGTGACGAGGAAAAGGATGACGAAGTGTTTGCACTGCGTCCTATGACCTGTCCCTTCCAGTATCAGGCATACCTTAACAGAGCACGCTCATACAGAGATCTTCCCATGCGTCTCGGTGAAACCTCAACCCTTTTCAGAAACGAGGCATCAGGCGAAATGCACGGCCTTATCCGTGTAAGACAGTTCACAATTTCAGAGGGTCACCTTATGTGTACACCCGAACAGCTTGAAGGCGAATTCAAGGGCTGTCTTGACCTTTGCATCTTTATGCTTAAAACTCTCGGTCTTTACGATGATGTTTCCTACCGTTTCTCACAGTGGGATCCCGAAGATAAGGAAAAATATATCGGTACTCCCGAGCAGTGGGACGAAGCTCAGGGCATTATGAAAACAATCCTCGACGATCTTGGCATCAACTACAAAATCGGTATCGGTGAAGCTGCTTTCTACGGTCCTAAGCTTGACATTCAGATCAAGAACGTTCACGGCAAGGAAGATACACTTATCACAATTCAGATTGACCAGATGCTTGCTGAAAAGTTCGGTATGGAATATGTTGACAAGGACGGCACAAAGAAGAATCCTTACATCATCCACCGTACATCAATCGGCTGCTACGAGAGAACACTTGCTCTTCTTATTGAAAAGTATGCAGGTGCATTCCCCGTATGGCTCGCTCCCGAAAAGGTTCGTATTATGCCTATTGCTGACCGCCATCAGGACGCTGCCTACGCAGTTAAGGAAGCTCTTCTTAAGGCAGGCATTGACGACGTTGATGTTGACACAAGAAGTGAAAAGCTGGGCTACAAGCTCCGTGAAGCTCAGCTTGAAAAGATTCCTTATATGCTCGTTGTAGGTGATAAGGAAGCAGAAGAGGGCACAGTTTCAGTAAGAAAACGCGGCTTCGGCGACCAGGGCTCAATGGCTGTGGCTGATTTCTGCGAGCTTATTGTTAAGGAAGTAGAAGAAAGAGTTATCTGGTAAAAAATAAGATTAACAGGGGAGTAGTTGGCTGACTGCTCCCTTTTTTGTTACAGAAATTTGTTTGTTTCTTTTGACATTTGTTAATTTGATACAAATACTTGAAAAAGGACGATAATAAGTATATAATTAAATGGATTATAAACGGTTATCAAGGAGAGATTTATATGTCAGAACACTCTGAAAAAAGAAAAGAAAAAAAGAAGGCAAAAAAAGAAAAAAGAGCTGCAAAATGGGCGAGCTATACAAAGCTTGACAAACAGCATCTCGTTTATATCGGGATAATGTCTGTAATGGCAGTTGTCCTTTTAATCTGGGGCGGTTCAGCTTATGTTGCCGAGCCTGAAACAGAAACAACAAAAGCTCCTGAAATTACAACAACGGTTCCGGCTACTACAGAACCCACCACAAATGAACCTCCTGTAACAACTCCTACAGAACCTTCAAAGCCTGATGAGCCCACTAAAGATAACGGCAAGGAAGAACCCACAAATAAACCGGACACTTCCCAAAGCAAGGAAGAAATCCTCAAAAAAGTTGTTGACGGTGTAAATTCCCTTAAGGCTTCAGATGCCTCTTTTAAAGGTACAAAGGACCAGTATATCGATATAAAGCTCACTGACTGCAGTGTGCCTCAGGTTGTGGGTATTATAAACGGTGTGCTTGAACGCTTCCTTGGTGAAGAAAAGCTTGAGTATGACTTTACAAACGGTGTTTCAAAAGACCCTGAGGGAAATGGTGAAGTAACATCTATGACAGCAATTCCTCCCTCGTTTATCGAGTTCGGTCTGACGGCTGACGGTGTAACAAATGCATACGTTGAAAAAGACGGTGCAAACACAAAATACACAGTTGAGGTTGTGGCTGAAGACAGCTCTTTGGGTGAAAAACCCTACCATCACAGTAAGGCATGCGATGTTATGTCACTTGAAACTCTCAACATTCCCGCTAAGATTACAAGAGCTGACTACACATATTCAGGTACAAAAATCTCCGTTACCTACAACGCTGAAGGCAAGGTAATAGAGTACCATGAATACTTTGATATGAAGGGTGACGGCGAAGGCGGCGCAATGGGTGTTACTGCAACACTTACCTTAGAGGGCTACTTTGATGAAACCTGGTATATAGAGTGGAAATAATCAAGCAATCAATTAAGTAGTTTATAGTTGACAAACTGCATATAAAAATGGTATTATAAATTGATAGACTTAAATTCTTAAAAAAAATTAAAACCAAAGAAATTAAAAAGTGAGGTAAAACTATGCATTTTTCAGACATCGGTGTATTCCTCGGCCGCTGCGAATTCGCAAAGGTTGACTTTTACACAAAGGACCCTGTTAAGCACCAGGAAAGAATCCTTAAAGGTATCATGGAAAAGAACAAGGATACCGAGTACGGTAAGAAAATCGGCTTTAAGGATGTTCACTCAGTAGCAGATTTCCAGAGAATTGTACCCCTTTCAGACTACGATACCTATGATAACTACGTTGAGCGTATGATGAACGGCGAAAAGAACCTTATGATGAAGGCTCGCAATATCCGTTACTGCTCATCATCAGGTTCAGTAGGTAAGCCCAAGGTTCTTCCTAAGTCAGCAACTGACCTCTGGATTATGCAGTGTATGGGCTTCTCAGGTACACCCGGCTGTGCTTCAAAGTGGTATAGGGATCAGGGCAGAAAGTTCCCGAAGCAGGTTGGCCCTGTTGCAATTATTCTCACAGGTCACAAAATGAAGGACGGTAAGATGTGTAACGGTGCAGGTCAGGTTCCCTTTACCTACCTTAAGCCTATCTCAAACTTCTTCATGACAACTCCCAATGACTTCCTCTATCCCGAAAACGAGGATGCAGTTAACTCAACTTATTTCCATCTCCGTTTCGCTCTTGTAAGACGTGACCTTACCTTCCTCGGTTCAATGGTTATCACTCTTCTTACAACAATGTTCGACTATTTCGAAAAGAACTGGGAAATGGTTTGTAAGGATATCGAAATGGGTACAATTGACCCCAGCGTAAAATGTCCTCCCGAGCTGAGAGCTAAATGGGAAAAGAAGTTCAAGCCCAACCCCTCACGCGCTGCTGAAATCAGAAGAGAATGTGAAAAGGGCTTTGATACTCCCGAAGCACCCATAGCAAAGAGAATCTGGCCGAAGCTTGAATGGGGCTACGGTATGATCGGTTCAAACCTTGCATTCTATGTAGACAAGCTCAAGAAGTACACAGGTGACATTCCTCTTCACAACATGGGTTATGCCGCAGCTGAAGGCTATATGGCTATGCCCGTTGAACTTAACGTAAACGACTACGTACTTCTTCCTCAGTCAGTATTCTTCGAGTTTATCCCCGTTGATAACCCCGAAATCGAAAGACCTCTTACAATCGGTGAAATTGAGCTCGGTAAGGATTACGAGCTTATCGTAACTAACCGTTCAGGTCTTTACAGATATCAGATTGAAGACGTTGTTCGTGTAACAGGCTTCTATAACAAGACTCCCAGAGTTGAGTTCCTTTACAGAAACAACCTTGCAATGAATATAGCTAACGAAAAGACAACTACACAGATGGTTGACTGGGCAGCTGCTGAAACACAGAAGAAGGCAGGCGTTTCCTTCAAGGGCTACAGCTTCTATGCTGACACAAGCGTTGACCCCGTTCGTTATATGCTTCTCGCTGAACCCGAAGATGACATTCCTGCTGAAAAGATTCCTGAAATCGAAGCAATTCTTGACGAAATGCTTAACGAAAGTAACGAAAAGTACTTCAAGTACAGACGTTGGGGTATGCTCGCAGCTCCGAAGGTAAATCTTCTTAAGAAAGATACTTATGCTGATTACAGAGAAATGCTCAAAAAGCAGGGTAAGGTACTCAACCAGGTTAAGCCTGTAACTGTTATTAACACACCCGAAAGAGAAGAATTCTTCCTTTCACACATCGCTGAATAATTTTAGTCGGATTTCCGAAGAAAATATGAAAAAATTAATTAAAGAGAGGTAATGTAAAATGGCAATGTCAGATCTTGGCGTAATGCTCGGTAATATGGTACTTAAGGGCGTTAACCGTTTCACTTCAATCCCCTTTGAAACTCAGGAAAAAATCCTTCTTCAGATTATGGATGAAAACAAGGATACTGAGTACGGCAAGAAAATCGGCTTCAAGGATGTTCACTCAATTGAAGATTTCCAGAGAATCGTACCCCTTTCAACCTACGATACATACGATAACTACGTTGAGCGTATGCTTGACGGTGAAGAAAATCTTATGATGGCAAGAAAGTGTAAGCGTTACTGCTCATCATCAGGTTCAGTTGGTAAGCCCAAGGTTCTTCCCAAGTCAGGTAAAGACCTCTGGAATATGCAGTGCATGGGCTTTGCTGCAACACCCGCTTGTGCAGCAAGATGGTTCAAGCAAAAGGGCATGAAGTTCCCGAAGCAGGTTGGCCCCGTTGCTGTTATTCTTACAGGCCATCCTATGAGAGACGGCAAAATGTGTAACGGTGCAGGACAGGTTCCTTTCACCTACCTTAAGCCCATCTCAAAGTACTTTATGACAACTCCCAACGACTTTATGTATCCCGAAAACGAGGATGCAGTTAACTCAACATACTTCCACCTTCGTTTCGCTCTTCAGAGACGTGACCTTACTTTCCTCGGTTCAATGGTTGTAACTCTTCTTACAACAATGTTTGACTACTTTGAGAACAACTGGGAGCTTATCTGTAACGACATTGAAAAGGGTACAATTGACCCCTCAATCAAATGTCCTCCCGAGCTCAGAGCAAAGTGGGAAAAGAAGTTCAAGCCTATGCCTGAGCGTGCTGCTGAAATCAGAAGAGAATGCGAAAAGGGCTTCGACACACCTATCGCAAAGAGAATCTGGCCTGATTTCGTATGGTCATACGGTATGGTTGGTTCAACCCTTGCTTTCTATGTTGAAAAGCTCAGAAGATATATTGGCGACGCTCCTATCCATAATATGGGTTACGCTGCTGCTGAAGGCTATATGGCAATGCCCGTAGAGCTTGATGTAAACGACTATGTTCTTCTTCCCCGTTCAATCTTCTTTGAATTCATTCCCGTTGATGATCCTGAATGTGAAAGACCTCTTACAATGCAGGAAATCGAAGTTGGTAAGGAATATGAGCTTGTTGTTACAAACTTCTCAGGTCTTTACAGATATCAGATCGAAGACGTTGTTCGTGTAACCGGCTTCTACAACAAAACTCCCAAGGTTGAATTCCTTTACAGAAACAACCTTGCTATGAACATCGCAAACGAAAAGACAACCACACAGATGGTTGACTGGGCAGCTGCCGAAACACAGAAGAAGACCGGCATTTCATTCAAGGGCTACAGCTTCTATGCTGACACAAGTGTTGACCCCGTTCGTTATATGCTTCTTGCAGAACCCGAAACTGAAATTCCTGCTGAAAAAGTTCCCGAAATCGAAGCAGTTCTCGACGAAATGCTTAACGAAAGTAACGAAAAGTACTTCAAGTACAGACGTTGGGGTATGCTCGCAGCACCGAAGTTCAACATCCTCAAGAAGGATACCTACGCTGATTACAGAGATTTCCTCAAAAAGCAGGGCAAGGTACTTAACCAGGTTAAGCCTGTAACAGTAATCAACACACCCGAAAGAGAAGAATTCTTCCTTTCACACATCGCTGAATAATTACAAAAGCTACCGTTTTTACGGTAGCTTTTCTTTCTTTCCTATGGACTTTAGTGTTTCGTTGTGCTATTATTAAGAATAGTAAAGAAACTCACAGGAGGTTTATAAATATGGCAGAAATCAATAACAAATTAGCAGTTGAGCGCTTTCAGGCTATGCTCAGAAAAAGAACAGTATCCGATAGGGACGGCAACTTCGACAGAGAAGTTTTCGCTTCATATCTTCCTATGCTGAAAGAGATGTACCCCACAGTTTTTGAGGTAGTGGAATCTCAGCTTATAAATGAATTCGGCATCGTTCTTAAGTGGAAGGGCAAGGATTCGTCACTTAATCCTGTTGTGCTTATGTCACACTACGACGTTGTAGGCGACGAGGGTCAGGACTGGAAGCACCCTGCATTTGAAGCAGAAATCCACGACGATGTAATCTGGGCACGTGGCTCAATTGATACAAAGGGACTTCTTGCGGCAACTCTTGAAGCTATGGAAAAGCTTATTGCAGAGGGCTATACACCACCGAGAGATATTTATTACTGCTCAAGCAACTGCGAAGAGGTTGCAGGGGACACAATGAAAATAATTGTGGAGTGGTTTGAAGAGAACAAGATCAAGCCCTGGTTTGTACTTGACGAAGGCGGCGCAATTATGGAAGATCTGCCTATGGGCATCAAGACACCATTTGCAATGGTAGCCGTTTCCGAAAAAGGCTGGGCAACAGTTAAGCTTAAAGCAACAGCAACCGGTGCAGCTCCTGCGGCAAAGGCAACAAAAGCAAACAGCAAGCTTTCAGCTCCTCAGAAGATTGTAAAGGCTCTTGCAGCTCTTGAAAAAAGTCCCACAAGGTCAACCATTACAGGTCAGCTTGAGGGAATGCTCAGAAGCTTCAGCCCCTACGTTGACGAGCCACTCAAGAGCGTATTCAAGAACATCAATCTTGTAAAGCCTGTACTCAAAAAGGTGCTTGAAACCAACGCAGATACAGCTGCTATGATACGCACAATGATTACCCTTGTCGATATTGACGCAAAGTCAGAAAACGGCAAGAAAATTGCAACAGAGGCAACAGCAACTCTCCGCCTCAGAATTGCACCTCAGGATTCACTCGACTACATCGTAGGCCACATTCAGAAGGTAGTAGGGGAGGACATTGAGGTTACAACCGAGGATGTTTCACTTCCCCCGAGAATATCCGACCACAACACAGAATCCTTCAGATACATTGAAAGCACAATCAAAAAGGTTTATCCCCATGTAGGCGTTGCCCCCTTTGTGCTTAACGCATTTACAGATTCACGCTTCTTTGCACGAATCTGCCCCGAGGTTTACCGTTTCGGCGCTTTCAGCCTTGACAATGAAAGATTTGACTCCGTACATAATGCCAACGAAAGAATGCCCGTTAAGGATTATTTAAAGGCAATTGATTTCTACGCAGAGTTTCTTAAGAACCTTAGGTAAATGCAAAATGCAGAATGCTAAATGCAAAATAACTGACGAAGGAGTCAGGTTGCATTCTTAATTGAAAATGTATGTAAAATCCCTGCACATTTTGTGCAGGGATTGAGCTTTTGATAAGGTGTTTTGTTCTGTAAAGCTATAAAAGAATCCCACCTTAACTGGCGGGATTCTTCTGTATCATTTATAAAAGTTCAACCGCAATTTTGCATTTTGCCTTGCCGTCCCTTTTAAGGGAAGGTGGCTGCGAAGCAGACGGAAGGGTCTTACTGCTTAGCGCCGTTGTCGAACTTTTCAAGAGCCTTAACACTTGCTGCGAAGCAATCTGCAAGGCATGAAGCGTTAAGTGCATCGGGTGTGTCAAGTCTTGTGTGGTAGAAGTCGGGGAGAGCGTGGTTGAGAGCAGTGATACCTGTTGCACGCATACCAGCCTGAGCAAATGCAGCTGAGTCTGTTGCACCGCCGAGAGGAGGAACAAAGCCCTTCTTGCAGGGAATGCCGAGCTCTTCACATGATTCATAGAAGAGGTCGCCTACGTCCTTGTCTGTCTTAACTGTTGCGTTAAGGTCACGGTAGTTAACCATAAGCTGTTCGTTCTGAGCGATTGTGTCGTATGAGAATACAAAGGTGGGAACATCGTTCATTTCTGCAGCGTGAGCGCCTGCCCATGCCTTTGCGCCGCGAAGACCTGCTTCTTCTGAGCCGGTGCATACAACGCCGATTTCTGTGTTTTCAAGTTCAATGCCTTCGTCCTTGAGAGCCTTGAGAATTGCAAGACCGATGTAGCAGCCTGTAAGGTTGTCGTTTGCACCGTCAACAACTCTTTTGCTGTTCCACATAAAGTAAAGACCGAACCAGAAGGGAGTGAATACAAGAGCAACAAGACCGAGCTTTGTTGCAAGAGCAGGATTTGCGTTGAAAGCACCTGCAAGGTTTGCAATAGCGATAGCGAGTACATAAATTGCACCGATGAAGCAAACGATCATGTGAATATCAAAGCCGAGATATGTAAACTTGTACTTGAAAGGCCATTCCCAAGCTGCGTCGGGGTGACCGTTGAAGATGATTCTGCGCTTAACTTCGCCTGTGGGCTTCTTGAAGCCTGCAACATTATGACCTGTCTTTTCCTTGAAACACTTGTCAACAGTTTTCTTATAAAGGCCGAACTGAAGAACGCAAAGAGCAAGACCGATAATGATGAATACAATTGAAAGAACGGGCATAAAGAAATATGATGCGAAAGCGAGGAAGCAGCAGCTGATTGTGAAGTAAATCCAGCCATAGAATGAACCGGGGTTCTCCTTGAAGGATTCAACTTCTACCTTGTCACAACCAAGCTCTTTCATAACTTCGCCCATGTATTCACATGAAAGCTTTTCACCCTCTGAACCGGGGTCACGCTTGGGAAGGTTTTTACAGATATGAGTGATTTCATCAACCATATACTGAGCGTAATTCTGTTTGTTGTCAATGATTTTTTTGAGATTCATATTCTCTACTCCTTTATAATAGTATTACAGAGACTAATATAACACAGATTTCCTGATTTTTGAATACTTTTTTCTAAAAAAATCCACTTTTTTTAATGTTTCTTTAATGTTTTGCGGTTATTATATAGACACAATCCTACAGAAGAGGTAGGAGAAAAGAGAATAATGAATATAATAAATAAAAAAAGGAGGCATGAAATATGTCAAAGGAACTCAAAAAAGTATTAGGTCTGGTTTTAGCGGCACTGCTGGTTTACGGTACGGTTTCATTCGCATCGGCAGCATCAGCTCCGGCAAAGGTTAAAAATGTGGCAGTTACAACAGTTGATGAAGATGAAATCAATCTGAAGTGGTCAAAGGTAAAAGGTGCAACCGGTTATCAGGTGTATGTAAGAAGCGGCAGCAGCGGAAGCTGGAAGAAAGCTGAAACAACCGCTAAGAATTACGCAGAGGTTGAAAATCTCAAGGATGCACATGTTTATTCAGTAAGAGTCAGAGCTTACACCAAAAGTGGCGGCAAGGTGCTTTACGGAAGCTATTCATCAGTGCTGAAAGCTACCACAGACCCTGAAGAACCCACAAATGTATCAATCGGTACAACTTCAAACAAGAAAGCTAAAATCAAGTGGTCCGCAGTACCCGGTGCAGACGGCTACAGAGTATACAAATACAATGCAACCGCTAAAAAGTGGGAGAAGGTAAAAACTCTCACAGGTACATCATATAACGCAGCTGTTTCCGAAAAGGGCGGCGATAAGTTCAGAGTAAGAGCTTATGTAGTATTTGACGGCAAAAGATTCTACGGTGACGCATCCGATACGGTTGTAAGCGGCTCAAAGACAATCGGCTACAGCAAAGCAAAGAGCATCGCTCTCAAGGATGCAGGTCTTAAAGAAAGCAATATCTTCGGTTATGAGGCTGAATACGACAGAGAAGGCAAGCTCTATGTTTATGAAATTGAATTCGAAACAAATAAGTATGAATACGAATACACAATCAACGCCGCAAACGGAAAGATAGTAAAAAAAGATGTTGAAAGAAGATAAAACAGCTTGATTTTTTCCTTAATATAAATCTCTTCAAAACAATCTCCAAGAAGCAGAACCGTTCACATAAAGTGGCGGTTCTGTTTCTTTTAAGTGAGCTGAAAGTGACTTCTTCCATAGGTAAAAAATTAAAAGAAAAAAACTGAAAAAAATTGAAAAAAAGGCTTGACATATCAGTTTTGCTGTGGTATTATATTCGAGCGTTGAGACGAGAGATAATCTCTCACACGTCGAGATGCTGGTGTAGCTCAGTTGGTAGAGCAGCTGATTTGTAATCAGCAGGTCGGGGGTTCGAGTCCGTCCACCAGCTCCAGTTTTTTTATATATGGGTAGGTTCCCGAGTGGCCAAAGGGAGCAGACTGTAAATCTGCCGTCAACGACTTCGATGGTTCGAATCCATCCCTGCCCACCAGAAAAAGCATCGCAATAGCGATGCTTTTTAGTTTTATTCGCCATTGGCGAGTTATATCGCTTCGCAGTGATATTCGTCACGAGCCGAGTGATATTGACAAAAGAAAAAATCTTTGTTATATTACTACTATAAAATATTACAGATGAGGTGTTTTTTTATGGCGAAAACTGTTCAGGATATTCTTGATATTATCAAAGAAAATGATATCAAGATGGTAGACTTCAAAATGGTTGACATTAACGGTCAGTACCGTCATGTTACCATTCCTGCTGAGAACTTTTCAGAAGATACAATGAAAAGCGGTATCGGCTTTGATGCTTCAAACTACGGCTATGCTGTTGTTGAAAAGAGCGATATGGTATTTATTCCCGACCCCGATACGGCAAATATCGACCCCTTCTGCGCAATTCCTACTCTTTCAATGACCGGTAACGCAATGATTATCGATACCCCCGAAAACCGTCCTCTCGCCCAGTATCCCCGTAACATCATCAAGGCTGCTGTTGAATATATGAAGAAAACAGGCGTTGCTGACGAAATGAAGATTCTCCCCGAATTTGAATTCTATCTTTTCGACGATGTAACATGGAGCGTTGAAGGCAGATATATCGGCGCTACCGTTGATGCAAAGCAGTCATACTGGAACTCAGATGTTGAAGGTCACGGTGTTATCGTTCCCAAGCAGAAGAACTACCATATTGCAAAGCCCTTTGATACTTCATACGAATGCCGCAGCGAAATGTGTATGCTTATGAAAGAAATGGGCATTGACATCAACTACCACCATCCCGAAGTTGCCGCATCAGGTCAGTTTGAAATTGAACCCCAGCTCGGCGAAGTTGTACATATGGCAGACGCTACAATGATGATCAAGTACATTATTCACAACACAGCTCTCAAATACGGTAAGAGCGCCACATTTATGCCCAAGCCCATCTACGGTGAAGCAGGCAGCGGTATGCACGTTCACATGATTCTTTTCAAGGACGGTCAGCCCGTATTCTCCGACGATAACGGCTATTCACACCTCAGCGAAACAGCTCACTACTTCATCGGCGGTCTTCTTAAGCACATCGGTTCACTCTGCGCTATCACAAACCCCAGCACAAACTCATTCAAGCGCCTTGTTCCCGGTTTTGAAGCACCGGTAACTGTTGGCTATGCAACCTCAAACAGAAGTGCAGTTATCCGTATTCCTGCTTACGCAAAGAGTCCTGACAAGCGCCGTTTTGAGCTTCGTAACCCCGACGCCACATGTAACCCCTACTTCTGTTATGCAGCAATCCTTATGGCAGGTCTTGACGGTATCAAGAATAAGATTGATCCCCACGCAAACGGTTGGGGCCCCTATGATATGAACCTCTACAATCTTCCCGAAGAAGAAAAGGCAAAGCTTCAGGGTCTTCCCGTGTGTCTTGAGGATGCACTTGACTGCCTTGAAAAGGATTATGCTTACCTTACAGAAGGCGGAGTATTCCCCGAAGAGCTTATCAAGAACTTCATCAAAACAAAGCGTGCAGAATGCAGACAGCTTGCTGCTATTCCTCATCCCGCTGAATTTGATAAGTATTATAACCTTTAATAAAATGAAGTCCTCGTTCAATGAACGGGGACTTTGCTTCAGAATAAGAACCCGACCGACAAGCAATCAAAGATTGCGGTCGGGCATCCCGAATTTTTGTTATTTCATAATAAAAATCACTGCAATACATAAGTGTTGCAGTGATTTTATGATTTTAAAGCACTTCTGCAAGATCAAGAATGAGCTTTTCGGTCTTTTCCCAACCGAGGCAGGGGTCAGTGATTGACTTTCCGTAAATACATTCTTCAGGCTTCTGCGCTCCGTCTTCGATATAGCTTTCAATCATAAGACCCTTTACAATCTTTTTGATGTCAGCTGAATGACGGCAGCTGTGAAGGACTTCCTTTGCAATTCTCGGCTGTTCCATCCACTTTTTGCCTGAGTTTGCGTGGTTTGTATCGATAATAACTGCAGGGTTCAGAAGTCCTGATTTATCGTAAAGTTCTGCAAGGTGGTTAAGGTCTTCGTAATGGTAGTTAGGAAGCGACTGACCGTGCTTGTTTACATAGCCTCTGAGAATAGCGTGAGCAAGAGGATTGCCGGTGCTTTCAACCTCCCAGCCTCTGTAAATGAAGGTGTGAGGATGTTGAGCTGCTGTGATTGAGTTCATCATTACGGAAAGGTCGCCGCCTGTGGGATTCTTCATACCAACGGGAATGTCAAAGCCGCTTGATGTAAGACGGTGCTGCTGGTTTTCAACAGACCTTGCACCGATTGCAACGTATGAAAGAAGGTCGGAAAGGTATCTGTAGTTTTCAGGATAAAGCATTTCGTCGGCACAGGTGAAGCCTGTTTCCTTCATAGCTCTGATGTGAAGATTTCTGATTGCTACAACGCCCTTAAGCATATCCTCGCCCTTGTGGGGGTCAGGCTGATGAAGCATACCCTTGTAGCCGTCACCTGTTGTACGGGGCTTATTGGTATAAATTCGGGGAATGATGATAATTTTGTCTGAAACCTTATCCTGAACGGTTCTAAGTCTTGAGATGTAATCAATTACGCTGTCGTCATTATCTGCTGAGCAAGGTCCGATAATGAGAAGAAGTCTGTCGTCTCTGCTTTCAAAAACGGCCTTGATTTCTTCGTCACGCTTTATCTTCATTTCTGCAAGCTCGGGTGTAAGCGGGTACTGTGCCTTAATATCCATAGGTATTGGTAATTTACGTTTGAAATTCATATTCATTGCTTTTTCCTCCAAGGTTATTTTTTATCAAAGAGTGCTCTTCGCTCTGTTGAGTGACGCATCATTTTTCTCATTCCCTCAACATCTTCAAGCTGAAGCATTGTTTTTAGTTCGTTGAATTTTTCTATAAAGCCGTTCATCTGCTCTAAAAGAGCTTCTTTGTTTTCAATGAAAAGCTCACTCCACATAATGTCGTTTATTCTTGCAATTCTCGTAAGGTCACGGAAGGAGTCACCGGTAAACTTTTCCATATTTTCCTTGTCGTTGCAGGTCATAAGAGTAATTGCAATGCAGTGGGTAAGCTGAGAAAGAAAGCCTATCATATCGTCGTGCTCTTCAGGTGAAAGAGTGGTTACGTTTGAAAAGCCCAGCAGTCTTCCAAGCTCCATGCAGGTGCTTATTGCTTCAGGTGTGTTTTTGTCGGTGGGTGTAACAATGTAGTTTGCTCCTGCAAAAAGAGTGTCCGTACTGTTTTCTACACCTGAAACCTCACGGCCTGCCATAGGGTGAGCTGCAATAAACTCCACATCATCCCTAAGCATTTCCTGAATCTTATACACGATGCTGCATTTTACACCGGTTACGTCGGTAATGAGAGCACCGCTTTTAAGAAGGCTCTGATTCTTTTCAATCCACTCAAGGAAAATGTGAGGGTAAAGAGCAAAGATAACTATGTCAGCCTCACCGATTATTCTTTCGTCAAGCTCAGTCGTACCTTCGTCAATTATCTTTTCCTTAAGAGCGTAGTCTATTGAGCTTTGCTCTTTTGTTACGGCGCTTATATGAAAGCCGAAACGCTTAAGAATTCTCGCATAGCTGCCGCCTAAAAGACCAAGACCGACTATGAGGATATTTTTACTTACATCAACTATCATTCTGTTTTCACCTCTGAGCCCAGCTTTTCTATATCCCGGAAAAATCCCGGGTAGCTTTTTCTGACAGCCTCGGCACCTTCAATTTCTCCGCCATATTTTGAAAGTATCAGCGACAGAGCCATTACAATTCTGTGGTCGTTGTGGCCGTTCAGTAAAGCTTTTTCGGTGGGCTTTTCACCCTTGGGTACTGTTATGGTATTGTCACCGAAGGAAAGCCCCTTGCCGAGCTTTGAAAGCTCCTCGTGCATTACCATTCCACGGTCGCTTTCCTTTACCTTAAGACGGTCTGTACCTGTTAAAACTGCACCGTTTTTGAGATAAGAAAGAGCAATCAGCACAGGCCCTAAATCGGGACAGTCCCTTATGTCAAGGGCTGGAGTACCCTTTGAAATTTCATCGAAATACCTTTTATACACCTTGTCGCCCTGAAGACTTTCTGGGTTAAGATTTCCGATTTCCACCTCTGAGCCAATATAGTTAAAGGCATCAAGAAAGGCTGCGTTTGAGTAGTCGCCCTCAACTCTTCCCGAAAATGAATGTAAATCGGCTTTTCTTATGACAATGTTATATTCGTCAGTAAATTCTATATCAGCGCCGAAGAGCTTCAGAGCTGAAATTGTGAGGTTTACATAGGCTCTGCTTTCAAAGGGCGGTATTATGCGAATGGATGAATTTTCACCGAGATAAGAAAGAGCGAAGATAAGTCCCGTAATAAACTGACTGCTTGTGTCACCGCTTATTTCATACTGACCGCTTTTAAGCTTTCCCGAAAGAGTTACGGAGTTTTCGTCTTTCAGAAACTTAAAACCGTTTTCCTCTGAGAGCTTTTCGTAAACACCGAGAGGTCTTTCAAAAAGACGGTTGCTTCCCGTAAGGGTTATTTCCTTTCCGAGGCAAAGACAAAGAGGAATGAAAAACCTCAGCGTACTTCCGCTTTCTCTGCAGTTTAGACTTGCCGAAGTGTTTTTCATAAAGCCCTCTGGATTTACGCTTACGGTGTCCTCTGCTGTTTCAATTTCGGCTCCTAACGCCTTCAGACAGTCTATTGTGGCAAGAATGTCCTCGCTGAAATCAACGCCTGAAATGAGGCTTTTTCCCTTTGAAAGTGCGGCACAGATAAGATATCGGTGTGCCATACTCTTTGACGGTGGAGCACTTATGTTACCTTTCAATTGTGAGGGTTTAAAAATCGCTTTCATTTCTCATCTGCCCTCTGAAAGAAAATCAATTGCTTCAAGATAACCGTCTGTTCCGTGGCCTGTGATTGTTTTTACACACCCGAGACGGATATAGCTTATCTGTCTGAAATCTTCTCTTTCCTCAACCTTTGAAATGTGCACCTCAACTGTGGGTATGTAAACCGACTTTACGGCATCTAAAATTGCAATGCTCGTGTGGGTATATGCACCGGGGTTTATGACGATTCCGTCAAAGTTTCCGTAGGCGTTCTGAATTTCGTCAACAAGGTCGCCCTCGTGGTTTGACTGGTATGTTTTTACCTCAATATTCTTTTCTTCGCAATGCTTTTCAATTTTTTCAATTAAGTCTTTGTAGGTTTCTTTTCCGTAATGCTGCGGCTCTCTTATGCCCAGCATATTTATGTTAGGGCCGTTTATAACCAGGATTTTCATTTCATCAGCTCCATTCTTTTTCTGAGGATGAACTCTGCTTCCTCTTTGGCAGTAGCCATATCAGGCACAACCACGTCGGCAGTTTCTCTGTAAATATCTATTCTTTCACTATAGACCTTTTTAAGCTTTTCTGCCGTATCTGAAAGAGGTCTGCTGTCTGTGGGACAAAGACGTTCCGGCTTTGCATCAATGAAAAACAGCTTGCCGTTTCTTTTAAGTGCGTGTACGTTTTCTTCTCGGAGAATTGCACCGCCGCCCGTAGAAATAATCTGACTGCCCTTTGAGGAGACATCTTTTATAACTTCACTTTCAAGGTCACGGAAGTGCTTTTCACCTTTTTCCGATATCAGGTCTTTTATTGAAGTTCCGCAGCGTTTTTCGATTTCTTCGTCGGTGTCAATAAAGGTAAAGCCGTCAATACCGAGAAGCTTTCCAACGGTGCTTTTGCCACTTCCGGGCATACCCGTAAGGACTATATTTTCCTTTGAGGCAAGAACTGATGCAAAAACGCTGTCTGCAGCTTCTTTCGGAATTTCCCTGTCCATAAATTTTTCTGCTGCAACAACAGCCTGCATAACCAGCATAAAAAGACCGCTCTCGGCTTTTATGCCTTTTTTCTTTGCATTTAAAATAAGGTTAGTGCATAGAGGGTTATAAACCGCATCAATCACACCCTCTAAATCTTTGAAGGCAGAAATATCAATGGGTTTTGAATCGCAGTCGGGATACATTCCCGAGGGGGTTGTATTGATAATAACGTTTGCGTCTCTGTGCTCAGAAACTGCTTCTTCATAGGTTATGAAGCTTTCTTTTTTCTGTCTGCTTACAACCACAATTTCCGAAGCACCTAAATCCTTTGTAAGAACACGGGCGGTTTTGCTTGTGCCGCCGGTTCCGAGAATCATAACCTTTTTGTTTTTTATTTCAATTCCTGTCTTTTCTATAAGAGCCTTCATTCCGTAGTAATCGGTGTTATAGCCGTAAAGCTTTCCGTTTTTGTTTACAACGGTGTTTACTGCACCGATTCGTTTTGCAACGTCGCTTAAAAAATCGAGATAAGGTATCACCGTCTCTTTGTATGGAATGGTGACATTCACGGCATTGAATTCTTTATTTTTAAAGAAGCTGTCAACCTCAGTCTCTGTAAGCTCAATAAGCTCATATTTATAATCGGCAAGCTTTGCGTGAATTTCCTTTGAAAAGCTATGGGTTAATTTTTTGCCGATGCATCCGTACTTTTCCATTGATTATTCACTTCCCTTAAGCCAATCTGTGCCGAATCTTCCTGAAAGCATATCGCAAAGTACAATTGCTGTTGCCGCATCCTGAACAACTCTTGCTCTGTGAACAATTGCAGGGTCGTGTCTGCCCTTCGGTTCAATTACCGCATCGGTCATAGCCTTGAAATCGACCGTATTCTGTGGCTTGAAAATTGTAGGTGTAGGCTTGATTGCCGTTCTGAAAACTATGGGCATACCGTTTGTAATGCCGCCATTTATGCCTGCATTATCGTTTTTCTCAGTAACAATTTTACCGTTTTCAATTTTAAAGGGGTCGTTGGCAACACTGCCCTTCATATCAGCAAATCCGAAGCCTGCACCGAACTCAATGCCCTTAACAGCGGGAATTGAGAACATCATATGAGACAACATGCTTTCTACGGAATCGAACCAGGGCTCACCAACGCCCTCGGGAATACCGATTACTGCAGTTTCAAGAATACCGCCTACGCTGTCACCCTCTGAAGCTGCCTCGAGAATTCGGCTTTTCATTTTTTCCTCAGCCTCATCACAGAGAACGGCAAAGTTTTTTTCGCTGAGAGAAGCAATGTCCGACTTGTAGTCAGTAAAATCTCTGTCAGAAACGCCGCCGCATTTTTTAACGTGAGTGCCGATAAAAATTCCCTTCTGCTCCAGAGCAGATTTACAGATTGCACCTGCAGCAACCAAAGCCGCAGTTATTCTTCCGCTGAAGTGTCCTCCGCCTCTTCCATCCTGAAAGCCGTGATATTTACACTGTGCAGTATAATCGGCGTGAGAGGGACGGGCAAGAGTTTTAAGCTCAGCATAATCACCGCTTTTCACGTTTTCGTTGGGTATGAGAATTGTAAGAGGTGTACCCGTTGTTTTTCCGTTTATCATACCGCTCACAATTTTAAATTCATCTTTTTCTTGTCTCGGGGTTGAAATTTTTCCTTCGGGACGTCTGAGAAAAAGCATATGCTCAATATATTCTCTGTCGACGGAAATACCCGGTGCAAGACCGTCAAGCACCGCCCCGATATATTCGCCGTGACTTTCACCGAAAAGAGTGATTGCCACACTTGTTCCGAATGTGTTTTTCATTTAAATCATCCTTCCAGACCGCTTTTTGCTAAAGCTATAATCTCGCTGAATTTCATTGTTTCCATTCTGAATGAGCCGATTTCATCCACCAGGGTTACCGTAACAGAATCTCCGTCAGCCTTTTTGTCGTGAAAAGCAGCCTCACCGATTTTGTTCCAGTCAAAATCAATCATATTATAAAGATTGCATTTTTTAAGAACCTCAATTACTCTCGGTCTGATTTCTTCACTGCACATTGGTATAAGTCCCAGAGCCACACATTCACCGTGATAAAGCTCTTCGAGATTCCCGCTGCTTTCAATACCGTGACCGATTGTGTGTCCGAAGTTTAGAATTTTTCGAAGTCCCGTTTCCTTTTCATCCTCTTCAACCACACTCTTTTTTACAGACAGTGAACGGATGATAATTTCGTCAATATTTTCTTCGATATCCTTATTTTCAAATATACCGAAAAGCTCAGGGTCAGAGGTAAGAGCCATTTTTACCGCTTCGGCAAGACCGTTTGAAATCTGTCTTTTCGGAAGTGTTTTCAGAAGCTCGGGGTCAATCAGAACCTTTTCGGCTGATGAAAAGCACCGACAATATTTTTTATGCCGCCGAAGTTAATTCCCGTTTTTCCGCCGATGGATGAATCAATCTGAGAAAGCAGGGTTGTGGGAATATTGTAAAAGTCAATTCCTCTCATATATGCTGATGCCGCAAAGCCTGAAAGGTCGCCAACAACACCGCCGCCAACGGCAACTACACAGTCTTTTCTTGAAAAGCCGTTCTGAAGCATCAGGCTGAGAAGCTTTTCAAAGGTAGCCATACTCTTTGAACCTTCACCTGATTCAACCGTGCAGAGAACAGGATTTTTGCACTGCTTCATAAGCGTTTCGGCATAAACCGAAGGTACACCCGAATCGGTTACAACGAGAACACGTCTGTTTAAATTGAGATGCTCGTCTGCCTTTTTAAGCACTCCTCTTTCTACTATAATATCGTAGCTGTTTTCGTTCAAGTTTAAATGTATAGTCATTTTCTCACTCCTATATTTCACTGTGAGGTTCAAAAGTTCCTGCAATTTTCAGCTTATCACAGACCTTGCTAAGCTCTTCAATCATCTTCTGTCCGTTTTCATTCTCTGTTGTGCCGTCAATTTCAATATAGAAATAATACTGCCAGGAATGCTTTTTAAGCGGTCTGCTTCTCAGAGCCGTCATATTGTAGCCATATTTACCGATAATGCTGATTGCGTTTGCAAGTGAGCCCGCTTCGTGCTTAACGGTAAACATCAGAACAGAACTTGAAAGTGAAGGTGCATGGGCTCTCACTTTTGAAAGAACGGCAAAACGGGTTGTGTTTTCACCGCTTTTGTTGATGTTGGCTTCAAGAATCTTAAGCCCGTAAATCTCTGCAGTTTCTACACTTGCAATTGCACCGAGAGATTTATCTCCCGAATCTGCAACCGTTCTTGCTGCAATCGCCGTGTTGTTTGCCTCCTCTGTTTCAAAGCCACGAAGCTTTATGTAGTCGTGACACTGACCGAGTGCCTGGGGATGGCTTGTTACTTTTCTGATGTCATCAACTGTTGAACCGGGAATGCCGAGAAGATTCTGATGAATTTCAAGCTCATAAATTCCGTTTATGAAAAGACTGCCTGAAAAGATAAGGTCAATAGTCTGTCCGACCTCGCCTGCATAGCTGTTTTCAATCGGCAGTACGGCAACATCTGCTTCACCGTTTACAACTGCGTTATAGGCTGACTTAAAGTCTCTGAAAGAAATGCGATTGCTTTTCTGAAAAATTCTTCCTGCAGCTATATGTGCAAATGCACCCTCAACTCCGCTGTAAGCCACTTTAAGTCCGCCCTGCATACGATACTGATAGGCACGGGAAATCGCCATAAGGTTTTTAATATAACCTATGTAGTAGCTCTTGATAACATCGTCCTTAATGAGAGCAGCATTTTTTTCAATTACTGCTTCCTCTCTCTTAGAATCCAGAATCGGAAGACCGAATTCCTTTTTGTGTTCAAAAACCATTTCAGCAGCCTTCATTCTTTCCATGAATAATTCTGCCATCTGAGAATCTACACGGTTAATGATTTCCCTTGCTTCGTTCAGCTTGTCTGACATATCCAACAGTCCTTTCAAAATAGAAAAGCCACACTTGAGAAGTTACAAGTGAGGCTTAAAAACTATCGTAAATCAATGAGGTAATTTTCAAAACTTCATTGAGCTCTCACAGGTAACTTTTCCAACGCAAAATAAGCATAGCTAAAATAAAAGGCTACGCTAAAGTTAAAGAAATATTCACTTGCGTTTAAGTGAGCTGAGTTCATATCTTTTACCTTCAAAACTGATTTTTTA
Source organism: Clostridia bacterium (assembly GCA_017522205.1). Taxonomy (GTDB): domain Bacteria; phylum Bacillota; class Clostridia; order Oscillospirales; family Acutalibacteraceae; genus UBA6857. Next base: position 3,594 of record JAFWZS010000060.1, on the reverse strand, counting down.
CAATTATATTCCTCCGGAAAGGAAATGTCAATATGAATTTTAAAAAAAGTGAATATATATGCATAATAAACCGATAGGAATGCATGTGCTTATATTGAAAATATACTCGGCAGATGATATAATGAACCTGAAGAAAATTTATACATGATTATGAGAATAAAGGAGATCGGATTTATGAAAAACTTCAAAAGGATGCTTATATATTTCCTTTCGGTAATAGCTATGTTTTCCCTTGTGGGGGTTTTTGCCGCAACCTTTTTCGGACGTTCAAAGAATAAAGATGCAGTTCTCGAAAAGCCTCTGCAGGATGTTCCAATGAATGAAGTTGAAATTCTTGACAGCTATGAAAAAAACGCCTTTTCTCTTGAAGTTAAATATCTCAAAAAGCTGGATGCTGACAAGCTCCTTCGTGGCTTCTGCGATATTGCAGGTGTTGAAAGTGAAGCACAAAAATACGGCGGATGGGAAACCTCAGCCATTCAGGGACACACCTTAGGACATTACCTTACTGCAGTTTCACAAGGCTACAAGACATCAGGCGACAAAGAGCTGAAGGCTATTGCGGATCATATTATAGATGTTCTTTCTCTTTGTCAGAGCAGTGAAAGCGGATATCTTTCCGCAATACCCGAAAGTCATTACCTTCAGCTTGAATCCGGCAACACATCAGGCACTTGGGTACCATGGTATACAATGCATAAGGTTATGGCAGGTCTTATAAATACTTATAAATTCACGGAAAACGAAAAAGCACTGGAGGTAGCCTCGAGGCTCGGTGATTGGGTATACGGCCGTACCTCGCAGTGGGATGAAAACACACAGAAAACTGTGCTTAATATTGAATACGGCGGTATGAACGATTGCCTTTATGAGCTTTATAAATACACCAAAAACGAAAATCATCTTTCAGCAGCACACAGCTTTGACGAAATGAGCCTTTTTGAGCCTCTCTATAACAAAGAGGATATTCTGAACGGCAAGCACGCAAACACAACCATACCTAAAATAATCGGTGCTCTGAACCGATATACTGTTTCGGGTGAGGAGTATTACCTTAAGGTAGCTCAGAATTTCTGGGATATTGTTATAGACAACCACAGCTATATCACCGGTGGAAACAGTGAGTGGGAGCATTTCGGTGAGCCTGATATTCTTGATGCGGAGCGTACCAATTGCAACTGTGAAACCTGCAATACATATAATATGCTGAAGCTTACAAGAGAGCTTTTCAGGATAACGGGCAAGAAAAAATATGCCGACTATTATGAAAATACATTCATCAACGCAATTCTTTCTTCACAGAATCCCGAAACGGGTATGACAACCTATTTTCAGCCTATGGCAACGGGATTTTTCAAGGTTTACAGCTCTGAAACCGAGCATTTCTGGTGTTGTACCGGCTCGGGTATGGAGAACTTTTCGAAGCTTGGCGACAGTATATATTACAAAGACACGGAAAGTCTTTATGTTATCCGATATACTTCATCAGCCGTAAGCTTCAAGGAAAAAGGTCTGAAAATCACACAGAAGGCTGATTTGCCCAATGTAACTTTTGAGATAAGCGGCAAAGGTCAGGCAGACATTGTACTGAGAGTACCCGACTGGTGTGCCGACAAACCGAGCATAAAAATCAATTCAGTTGAAACTGAAGTGAAAGCAGAAGAAGGCTTTATCCGCTTGTCACGTGAGTGGCAGGACGGAGATATAATCGAGTACACTATTCCTATGACAGTCAGAGCTTTCAGTCTGCAGGACAATGAAAATTCCGTTGCTTTCAAGTACGGCCCGTGGGTGCTCAGTGCCAACCTTGGCAACAACGATATGCTCACAAGCACTACCGGTGTAAACGTTACCGTACCTCTTCTCGACACATCCGTCAGCGATATCGTTGTGATCAAAGACGGCAGTATTAAAGCTTGGCTCAGCGATATTGAAGAAAAGCTCATTCGCCAGGGTGATACTCTTAACTTCAAGCTTCAGGGAACTGACCGTGATCTTACATTCTCACCCCACTATATGCAGCACAAGAACCGCTACGGCATTTACTTCAGGCTTGCAGATGCAGACACAGTAATACCCGAAAACGAGGCTGATAAATATGTTGCAATCGACAGCTTCCCTGTAGGTAACGACCGGTACGAGTTTTCTCACAATCTTAAATGTGAAAGCTCAAATTCGGGAAATCATATGGGCCTCATTTTCAGAGACGCCGCACCTGACGGCTATTTCAGCTATGATATGAAAGTCGACGAAACAGTCAAGAACTACCTTAAAGTTAAATATTTCAGCGGAGATGTGGGAAGAACCTTCCGCATCCTCGTTGACGGTAAGCTTTTAGAGGATGTTTCCGTTGAAAATAAAAACCCCAACGGATTTTACGACGCTTACTATGAGATACCCGAAGAATTAACTGACGGTAAAGATAAAATCACCGTTACCTTTGAAGGAAACGGCAGTAGTTATGTGGGTGGCATATTTGACAAATTGAGTGTAGTAAAAGAAAAATAAAAGGATGTAGAAAAAGCGTGTTCAACAGAACACGCTTTTCAGCTTGTATATTATTTAAGTAAATTGCAATAAAAAAATAACTCAGCAACCTTTTGGTTACTGAGCTTTGGTGCGGGTGACACCTTGAAATCCGAACCCAATGCCGACTTTTCGAGGTCGGCAAAGGTTATGGTTTCAGTACCGTCTTTGAAGTTGAAGGTAATTACCATTCTGTCTTCAAATAAGAATACTGAGTTTACAAAGTTGTTTATTAATGTTCTTCTGTGGTCAAGCTTTTTTGGATTGAGTTTACGGAATTTGTAGAACCAATATAAAATCTCTTCACGGGTCAGCTTTGGTCTTGACATTTCCTCTTTCATAATTCTTATTGAAAGCTCACTCTTTTCCGCTTCAAGCTCTTCCATACGTTCTTTGGTTGTAGGTGTGATAATACCTTTTTCCATAGCTGTAATAAGATTATTGATTGCCGTAAGAGTCTGTGCATATTGCTTCTGCAGTATGGGAAGAACAGTGCTGTCCTTATTGAAAGTTTCAAGTGCCTGGTCAGTTAAATATTCAATGGTTTCATCATTCATAATGAGTCTGCGGATACTGTCAACAACAATATCCTCAATCCAAGCCTTTTTAACTGTTTTCTTGTCACAGCCTTTGTGGTTTTTAACGCTTACACATTTGTAGTATCGGTGTACAAACTTTGTTCTGCTTGTACCGCTTTCACCAACCATAAGACACTGACACTTGCCGCAATAGAGCTTTGTCGTCAGAAGATATTCATCTTCAGCTTTGTGCTTTGCAGGGGCTTTCTTATTCTGCTTCATTTTTTCCTGTACCAATTCAAACAACTCCTTATCAACTATTGCGGGAATTCCTCCCGGTGTAATAACATCTTTAAATTTGTATTCTCCGATATATTTTCGGTTGTGCAACATACGGGCAACAATGTCAACATCTAACTTAGTTTTCTTGTGAGTTCGCACACCTTGGTAATTGATCATATTTGCAATATGCTGCATAGACATACCTTCTGCATAGCTCTTGAAAGCTAAAACTACCGCAGGTGCTGTAACCTCATCTATTAAATAATTC
>JAFWZS010000059.1 GCA_017522205.1 Clostridia bacterium | reverse complement strand
CCTACCCGAAAACACAATGATGGGTGCTTTAAGCCACTACATCAGCGACAGTACAGTTACAAATTTTCAGCCTATGGGCGCAAACTTCGGTGTGCTCGAACCTATAGAACCAAAAATCAGAGATAAAAAGGAGCGTTATGCGGCACTTTCTGAAAGAGCGCTGAAGCTTCTTGAAACTTACCTTGAAGGAAGGGAGATAAAATGAAAATCAGCGAATTTGAAAAAGTTATCGGTTATGAATTCAAAAACAGAAATTTCATAAAAACCGCCCTTACCCATTCCTCTTATGCAAATGAGAGAGGCCAGGGTGAATGCAACGAAAGACTTGAATTTCTGGGCGATTCCGTGCTTGGAATAATCACTGCCGAATATTTCTACCATAATCTCAACCACCTTCCCGAAGGTGAAATGACAAAAAAGAGAGCGGCTTGTGCCTGCGAAAAATCTCTTTATAAATTTGCAAAAGAAATAGACCTCGGCAAATATATCTTCCTCGGAAAAGGCGAGGAGAATATGGGAGGCAGAGACAGAGCCTCAATTCTTGCCGATGCCTTTGAGGCGGTTATTGCCGCAATTTATCTTGACGGCGGACTTGAAGAAGCAAGAAAATTTGTGCTTCGCTTTGTGAAAAAAGCCGCCAATGAAAACATCAGCCTTAAGGATTACAAAACAGAGCTTCAGGAAATTATTCAGAAAAATCCCGACGAGCATCTTTCTTATGTGCTTGTTGGTGAAAGCGGACCTGACCACGACAAGCGCTTTGAGGTTGAGGTTATGCTCAACAGTAATGTAATCGGCTGCGGTATCGGCAGAAGCAAGAAGCTTGCCGAGCAGGAAGCAGCAAGACAAGCGCTTGAATTAATGGGCATCAGATGAAGCATATAAACGTTGCACTTTTTGTGCCGGATGAGGGTTGTCCTCACAGATGTAGTTTCTGCAATCAGAAAACCATTTCGGGCAAAACCAAAAAGCTCACTGTGGAAGATATTGACGAAGCGGTGAATATTGCTTCGGAAAACGGTGGCGGCAAGGGTGAAATTGCCTTTTTCGGCGGCAGCTTTACCGCAATACCGAAAGTGTATATGATATCCCTTCTTGAAAGGGCAAAGCTATACATTGACAAAGGTCTTTTTGAGGGCATCAGAATCTCCACAAGACCCGACTGTATAGACGAAGAAATTCTCACAGTTTTAAAAGAATACGGCGTTACCTCAATTGAGCTTGGCTGTCAGAGTATGAGCGACGAAGTGCTTTTAAAAAACGGCAGAGGTCACACTTCAGAGGATGTAGTCAAGTCTGCAAAGCTTATAAAAAGCTATGGCTTCGAATTGGGCGTACAGATGATGACAGGTCTTTACGGTGACAGCGACGAGGAAAGCATCAAAACTGCAGAAAAGCTTATTGCTCTTTCTCCTGATACTACAAGGATTTATCCCACAGTTGTTCTTGAGGGCACACAGCTTTGCGAGCTATACGAAAATGGCGAATACAAACCGCAGACAATAGAAGAAGCTGCTGAGCTTTGTGCAAGGCTTATTCCGATGTTCGAGGAAAAGGGTATAAGAATAATCCGTCTCGGTCTTCATTCAGGCGGAAATGTTGAAGATGGCTTTGTTGCAGGTGCTTATCATCCTGCTTTCAGAGAAATCTGCGAAAGCAAGATTTATTTAAGAGAGATTCTCAATATAATTGAAAAAGAGAACATCCCGAAAGGGAACATAACATTGACAGTAAATAAAAAATGCGTTTCAGCTCTTGTTGGGCAAAAACGCTGTAACATAGAAAAGCTAAGGTCTATGGGTTATGTCTGCAATATTGAGCAGAACGAAACCCACAAAAAATATGAAGTAAGTGTGAGGTTAACAAAATGATATTAACATCGCTTGAAATGCAGGGCTTCAAGTCCTTCCCCGAAAAAACGGTGCTTACCTTTGATAAGGGTATAACTGCCGTTGTAGGCCCTAACGGAAGCGGTAAGAGTAATATCTCCGATGCTGTACGCTGGGTATTGGGAGAACAGTCCTCAAAGTCACTCCGTGGCTCAAAAATGGAGGACGTAATTTTCGACGGTACAAAAATCAGAAAGGCACACGGCTATGCTCAGGTTACTCTGCGCCTTGACAACAAGGACAGAAGCATAAAGGGTGTTGACACCGACGAGGTTGCCGTTACAAGACGCTATTACCGTTCAGGTGAAAGTGAATATAAAATCAACGGTGCTTCCGTAAGACTTCGTGATGTTCACGAGCTGTTTATGGATACAGGTCTCGGACGTGACGGCTACTCAATGGTCAGCCAGGGCAAAATTGCCGATATGGTAAGCGGAAAGAGCAAGGAATGCCGTGAAATGTTTGAAGAGGCGGCAGGTATTTCTGCCTACAGATATAAGAGAAGTGATTCACTTAAAAAGCTCGGACAGGCTGAAGAAAACCTTGTTCGTCTCCGTGATATTCTTCTCGAGCTTGAAGGCAGAATCGGACCGCTCAAACATCAGAGTGAAAAGGCACAGAAGTTTATTGTTCTTGCTGAAGAGAAAAAAGAAATTGAAATCGGTCTGTGGCTTTACAATATCGACAAGCTCCGTGAAGATTTAAGAGTTCAGCAGGACAAGCTGAGCCTTGCAACCAGTCAGTATAACGACACGGAAAACAGTCTTAACGAAATTGAAGAGCTTATTGAGTCTTGCGTAACAGATACGCAGAACATCAATATAAGAATAGACGAAATCCGTCAGGGCATTTCAGAGCTTGAAGAAAAGTGTGCAAATGCAGGAAGCGAAGAGGCGGTACTGCGTTCTTCAATCGAACATAATAACGACACTATCGAGCGTATTTCCCGTGATATCAGTGATTCCGAAAGCAGCCGTAAGCAGCTCGAAAACGAAATCAATGGCGAAGAAAAGCTTATTTCACAGATTAAGAAAATCAGAAGTGATAAAGAAACCGAGCTCAAAGAAGCTAATGACGAGCTTTTAAAAATGCAGAGCGAGGGCGGACTCATTGCAGAAAAGGCAAGCGAGCTTTCAGAAAGTATTACAACACATACAAGAGAGCTTTCCGACAGCCGTGTAAAGCAGTCAACTGCAATGTCCTCAATGCAGGAAATCCGTTCAAGAGTTGAAATTATCGACCAGCTTATTTACGGCAGACAGGAAAGTGTTGATGCTCTTTCACAGGACAAGGCACAGAGCGAAAAGAAGCTCTCAGATTGCGAAAAGGAAATTGAAACTCTGTCAACTCTCGTGAAAGAAAAGAGCGACGAGCTTAAAGAAAAGAACGAAAAAGCAGACAAGCTGAAAATGACACTTGATGAAAAAGCCTTTGAAATTCAGCGTGTGTCGTCAAAAATAAAAATGCTCCGTGACCTTGAAAAAAATATGGAGGGTTATTCGGGTGCAGTTAAAAAGGTGATGAAGGAGTGCGAAAAGGGTACTCTGAAGGGTATTCACGGCACAATTTCTCAGCTTATTACCGTAAAGGGCGAGTATGCCGTTGCAATTGAGACTGCTCTCGGCAACTCCATTCAGAACATCGTTACCGACACGGAAGAGGATGCTAAAAAAGCAATCTATCTTCTCAAAAAGGAAAACGCAGGCAGAGCAACCTTCCAGCCCGTTTCAGCCGTAAAGGGCAGAGATTTTGAAGAGAAAGACCTTCACAAGTGCGTGGGCTACGTGGGTATTGCCGATAAGCTTCTTTCCTACGATAAAAAGTATACTGACATAATTTCCTCACTTTTAGGAAAGGTAGTTGTTTGTGACAACCTTGACAATGCCGTATTGATGGCAAAAAAGTACGGTTATAACTTCAAAATCGTTACTCTCGACGGTCAGGTTGTGAATCCCGGCGGTTCACTTACCGGCGGCTCAGAGGGTAAGGGCGCAGGTATCCTTACAAGAGGTACTGAAATTGAACGCCTTAAGGAAAAAGAAAAGCTCCTTTCCGAAGAGGGCATGAAGCTCACCAAGGAATACGATGAGCTTCTTATTGAGCTTAACAGACTTACAGGTGTTCTCGAAAAAGAAAAGCAGAACCTTTCCTTTATGGGCGAAGAAAAAATCCGCCTTGAAGGTCAGCTTAACCTTGTTCTCGAGCAGTATCTTTCAGCAAAGAGTGCTCTCGATGAGCTGAAAGAAGAAAAGAACAACTCAGACGAAAGAATTGCTGAAATCGAAAAGGTATATAACGAAGCTAAGGAAGAAAGCGATTCACTCACGAGAAAAATTGCCGATGCTGAAGCTGAGCTTTCGCTCCTCGGTGAAAAGAGAAGTGAGCTTACTCAGAAGAGAGAAGAGCTTTCAGCAAAGATTTCAAGGCTCAATCTTGATATCCACGTAAGTGCAAAGGACCTTTCATCAAGAACAGAAGCACTTAATCTTCTCAAGGCACGAATTCTCAGCCACGAGGACAGAGATAAGGAGCTTGACAGAGAAATTGAATTAATCAGACAGAAAAACCGTCAGATTGAAGAAGAAATTCAGGAGCTTCGCAACCTTTCAGTTAAGCTCAGAGAAGAATCTGCAAGGTCAAAGGAAGAAATTATTTCACTTCAGAAAAAGAGAAGTGAAACCGAAGAAAAGTCAGCTTCACTTCGTATAAGTCAGCGACAGAAGAGCGATGAAAGAGAAAAGGTAAGCGGTGAAATCGCAAGACTTGAGGAACGTAAAGCCGTTATGGTGAAGGATTATGACGACACCGTAAACAAGCTCTACGACGAATATCAGCTTACAAAGCGTGAGGCTGAAGCTCTTTGTGAAAAGCCTGAAGAGCCCAGAAAAGCTCAGCAGAGACTTCACGAGCTGAAAAACTCAATCCGTGCTCTCGGCAGCGTAAACGTTTCTGCAATTGAAGAATATAAGGAAGTCAAGGAACGCTATGAATTCATGAACGCTCAGGTTACTGATGTTGAACGCTCAAAGAAAGAGCTGCTTAACCTTATTGACGAGCTTACAGACAAAATGAGCAAGCAGTTCCGTGAGCAGTTCAATAAAATCAATCAGAACTTCGGCGAAACCTTCAGCGAGCTTTTCGGCGGCGGTAAGGCTGAACTGATCCTTGAAGATCCCACAGATGTACTCGAAAGTAATATTGACATCAAGCTTCAGCCACCGGGCAAGAACGTAAAGCGTCTTGACTCACTTTCAGGCGGTGAAAAGGGACTTTCAGCAATTGCACTTCTCTTTGCAATTCTCAAGGTTAACCCTGCACCCTTCTGTATCTTCGACGAGGTTGAGGCTGCTCTTGACGATGTAAATGTAACCAGATATGCTCAGTATGTAAGAAGAATGACAGAGAACACACAGTTCATCCTAATCACGCACAGACGTGGTACAATGGAAGAAGCAGATGTGCTTTACGGAATCACAATGCAGGAACAGGGTGTTTCAAAGCTCCTTGAGCTCAAGGCAGCAGAAATGGTTAAGAAACTTGGAATTTCTGAATAAGAAAGGAACAGATTATGGGTATTTTTTCAAAGTTCGGTCTCGGTCTTAAAAAGACAAGAGACGTAATGAATAACAGAATAGAAGACGTCCTCGGTGCATACGAGGAAATTACCGATGACTTTTACGATGACCTTGAAGAAGCACTTATTATGGGCGACATCGGTATGCAGACAGCAACAGATATTGTTGATGCTCTCAGAAAGCGTGTGCTTATCGGCGACGTAAGAAATCCGAAGCACGCAAAAATGATTATCTCCGAAATTATCGCTGAAATGATTGACGGCGGTGAGGATATGGGACTTATCACAATTCCTTCAATTATCCTTGTAATCGGTGTAAACGGCGTTGGTAAAACAACAACAATCGGCAAGCTTGCTGCTATGTATAAAAAACAGGGCAAAAAGGTTATTCTCGGTGCAGCTGACACATTCAGAGCAGCAGCTATTGAACAGCTTGAGGTATGGGCTGAAAGAGCAGGTGTTGACATTGTAAAGCACAAGGAAGGTGCTGACCCTGCAGCCGTTGTTTACGATACAATCAGCGCAGGTGTTGCAAGAGACTGCGACATTATTATCTGCGACACAGCAGGCAGACTTCACAACAAGAAAAACCTTATGGACGAGCTTTCAAAAATCTACAGAGTTGTGGAAAAAGAGCTTCCCTATGCCGATCGTGAAATTCTTCTTGTTCTCGATGCAACAACAGGTCAGAACGCAGTTAATCAGGCTAAGGAATTTATGAACGTTGCCGAGCTTACAGGTATTGCACTTACAAAGCTTGACGGTACCGCAAGAGGCGGCGTTGTGCTTACAATCAAAAATGAACTTAAGCTTCCCGTTAAGTTTATCGGTGTAGGTGAGCAGATTGACGACCTTCAGCCCTTCAGACCCAAGGTTTTCGCAAAGGCTCTTTTTGAGGACACAAGCACAAGCTTTGAGGATGAGGAATAAGAATGAAGATTATTATTGCAACACACAATAAACATAAGCTAGAGGAAATGAGCCGTATTCTTTCACCTATGGGCTACGAGGTTGTAACCGACCTTGACTTAGGTATTGAGCTTTCAGATGTTGAAGAAAACGGTGAAACCTTTCTTGATAACGCAAGAATAAAGGCTGAAGCAGGCTGTAAGGAAAGCGGACTTCCCTGCATAGCAGACGACAGCGGACTTTGCGTTGATGCCCTTAATGGTGAGCCGGGAGTGTATTCAGCACGCTACAGCGGTGTGCACGGTGACGACGACGGCAACAACCGTAAGCTTTTAGCTGAGCTCAGCGGTGTACCTACAGAAAAAAGAACAGCACACTTTGCCTGTGCAATCTGTGTAAGCTTCCCTGACGGCAGTGAGGTTACTGCAACAGGCAAATGTGAGGGCTACATCGGCTATGAAAAGAAAGGCACAAACGGCTTCGGTTATGATCCTCTCTTTATGGTAGGGGACAGAAGCCTTGCCCAGATGACAGCTGAGGAAAAAGATGCAATCAGCCACAGAGGTAACGCACTTAAAGAGTTACAGAAGATTTTACCCGCTTTATAATAAACGGAGGTAGACATAAATGACAGGTAAAGAAAGAGCAGCTTTCAGAGCAGCTGCAAACCATCTTGAACCCCTTTTCCAAATTGGCAAAGGCGGACTTTCAGATGCACTTATCAAGCAGACAGACGACGCACTTCGCGCAAGAGAGCTTATCAAGCTTAAGGTTCTGCTTGAATCCTCACCCATTTCCACAAGAGAAGCTGCAGACGAAATTGCTGCAGCAGTAGGTGCAGAGGTTATTCAGGTAATCGGTGGTGTAATTGTTCTTTACAGAGAAAGTCCTGAGCTTAAGGAAAAGGCTCTGCAGAAGGAAAAGAACAAGAAAAAGGCTGCAAAGCTTCAAAAGGAAAAGCTTTATGCAGCAAAGAAAGAGAAGAAAAAGGTTTACGCAAAAGTAAGCGCTAAAGGCAAAAGATAATGCGTATCGGTATTTTCGGCGGTACATTCAATCCGCCACATAAAGGACACAAAAGAATGGCTCTCGAAATGATGAAAGAGGCTTCTTTAGATAAAATACTCATTATCCCCACCTTTACTCCGCCGCATAAAACTGCTCCCGACCTTGCAACAGGTAAGGACAGACTTAAAATGTGTGAGCTGCTTTTTTCTGAGGAATGCTTTGAGGTAAGTGACCTTGAAATTAAGCGTGAGGGAAAAAGCTATACCGTTGATACGGTAAGTGAACTTAAAAAGCTTTATCCTGACGATGAGCTTTTCCTTATAATCGGCTCAGATATGCTCCTTACCTTCAACCAGTGGAGAGAGCCTCAGAAAATTCTTTCTATGGTAACTCTGTCGGTTGCAACGAGAGAAGAGGAGATTTCACCCGAAGTCCTTTCAGCTTATGCGAAGGAAACTCTGAAGCTTTCCGAGGGAGACTACATTCTTTCACGGATGTCACCTATGGAATGCTCCTCAACCGAAGTGCGTGAAATGGTGAAAAACAAAGAAACCCTTTCAGCTTTTCTCACCGACGAGGTTATCGGCTATATCGGAAAGTTTGACCTTTACTCGGCTGAATATCCCGAATATAAAGCACTTCTCCGTGAAATGCTTGACGATTACCGTTACATTCACTCTTTAGGTGTTGCTGAAAGTGCAAGAGAGCTCGCTGAGATTTACGGTTATGACAGCGACAAGGCTTACAAGGCGGGACTTCTTCACGATATAATGAAAAATGCCACCAAGGATTATCAGTTGCAAATTATGGAAAAAGGTGGTATAATCCTAAGTCAGGCTGAGAAAAATAACCCCAAGCTGTGGCATGCCATGGCAGGTGAGTGTTATCTCAGAGACGAAATGGGTATAACCGACGAAGAGCTTTTAGGTGCTGTACGCTATCACACAACGGGCAAAGCGGGAATGAATCTTTTAGAAAAAATCGTCTATATTGCCGATTACATCTCAGAAGAGAGAAGTTATCCCGATGTAGACGTTATGCGAAGGCTTTCAAAAGAAGTCAGCCTTGAAGAAGCGTCACTTTATGCTCTCAGGTTTTCTATAAGAAAATTTGAAAGCATAGGCGGAATTATCCACACCGACAGCGTTGATTACTATAATGAGTTAATTATAGATAAGTTCAGAAAGGAAGAAAACTGATGACAGAGCTTCAGCTTGCAAAGGAAATTGTTAAGGTGCTTGACAAAAAGAAAGCAATTGACATACAGGCTCTCCATATTACAGAGCAGACAATCGTAGGCGATTATTTTGTAATTGCTTCAGGTACTTCAAACACCCACGTAAAATCACTTTCAGACGAGGTTGATTACGAATTGGGTCTGCAGGGAGTTGAGCCTTCTCACATTGAAGGCAAGGCAACGGGCTGGATTCTTCTTGATTACGGAACAGTGCTTGTGCACATTTTTACCCGTGAAACAAGAGAATACTATAACCTTGAGCACCTGTGGCAGGATGCAGAAAGAGTTGACCTTTCAGATGTTCTCACCGAGGACTGATGAAGAAACTTAAATAACATAAGAAATTAATTTAACGGAGTGATAAATTTGAATTACGATTTCAGAACTGCCGAACAGAAATGGCAACAGAAATGGGAAGAAAGCGGAGTTTTCCACGCAGAGGATAACTCAGAAAAGAAAAAGTTCTACGCTCTTGTAGAATTCCCGTACCCCAGCGGTGCAGGTATGCACGTTGGTCACATCAAGGCTTATTCAGGTCTTGAGGTTGTGTCAAGAAAAAGAAGAATGGAAGGCTACAATGTGCTTTTCCCAATCGGCTTTGACGCTTACGGTCTTCCCACAGAAAACTATGCAATCAAGACAGGTATCCATCCGAGACAGGTTACCGACAACAATATTGCAAAATTCTCAAGTCAGCTTAAAAGAGTAGGCTTCTCCTTTGACTGGAACAGAGTTGTTGACACAACCGAGGAAGGCTACTATAAATGGACTCAGTGGATTTTCCTTAAGATGTTCGAAAACGGTCTTGTATTCAGAGATAAGACCCTTGTAAACTACTGTCCCTCATGTAAGGTTGTTCTTTCAAACGAGGACTCTCAGGGAGGCAAGTGCGATATCTGCCACAGCGATATTGTTCAGAAGTCAAAGGACGTATGGTACCTGAGAATTACAGAATATGCAGACAAGCTTCTTGAAGGTCTCAAGGAGGTTGATTACCTT
>JAFWZS010000058.1 GCA_017522205.1 Clostridia bacterium | reverse complement strand
GTTACACAGAACGAAGCACCCATATGGGAAAAGAAGTGGCTTACTCTTGAAGAAGCGGCAGCTTACTCGGGGATAGGCAGAAACAAAATACGGGAATTATCACAGCAGAAAAACTGTCCCTTTGCAATATGGTTAGGCGGTAAGCTTTATATTATAAGGGAAAAGATGGATGATTTTACGGATAAACAATTCAAAATATAGGAGGAATTTTATGTCAACAGCAAAAAGAAAAGACAAATCAAGAGTTGTTCTCCGCAGCGGAGAGGTTCAGAGAACAAACGGCTCGTATCAGTATTCATGGATGGACAGTAGCGGTAAAAGGCGTTATGTATATGCAAAAACGTTAGAGGAGCTCAGGATAAAGGAAGAGCAGATAGCAAAGGACAAAAGCGACGGTATCAAAACTGAGGCAAGATATACGACCCTTAATGAATTGTTTGATTTATGGAAAACTCTGAAAAGAGGGCTTAAGGATAATACCTTTCAGAACTACACTTATTTGTATGACACTTTTGTAAGACACGTTATCGGTGATAAATTTGTGACGAAGCTTAAGAAATCTGATATCAAAAGGTATTACAATTATCTTGCAGATGAGAGAGGCCTTAAGGCTTCAACCATAGACGGTATTCATACCGTTCTTCATCAGGTGCTTGATATGGCAGTTGATGATAATTATATACGCAACAATCCTTCCGATAGGGTTTTGAAGGAGCTTAAGCAATCATGCTTTGCAAAAAGTGAAAAAAGAATGGCACTTACAAGAGCGGAGCAGGATTTGTTCCTTGATTTCCTGAAAAACAGCAGAATATATAACCATTGGTATTCTATCTTTGCGGTAATGCTTGGTACAGGTCTCAGAGTAGGTGAGGTGACGGGTTTGCGATGGTGTGATATTGACTTGGAAAACGGGATTATTGATGTTAACCATACTCTTATTTACTACTCTCATAGAACAGCAGATAGTAAGCAAGGCTGTTATTTCAATGTCAATACCCCAAAGACTACTGCAAGTAACAGACAGGTGCCTATGCTTGATTTTGTAAAAGAGGCTTTTATTATGGAAAAGGAGGTGCAGGAGCTTCTTGATATAAAATGCGAAGCCACAATCGATGGTTATACAGATTTTATATTTGTTAACCGATTCGGTAATGTTCAGCATCAGGGTACTCTTAATAAAGCTATCAAAAGAATAATAAGAGACTGTAATGATGAGCAGTTTCTGAAAAGTGATAATCCGAAGGTGCTGTTGCCTCATTTCAGTTGTCATACTCTTCGTCATACCTTTACAACAAGAATGTGCGAAGCCGGTGTTAATGTTAAGGTAATTCAGGATGCTCTCGGACATACAGATGTTTCAACAACACTTAACATTTATACTGATGTTACAAAGGAACTTAAGAGGGTGGAATTCGAAGGACTTGACAGGTTCTTTAAGGAGGCATAAAGTAAAAAATGTATGCTGCCAAGCTTACATCAAATCGTACATCAATCGGAACGTAAAATGCAGTAATATATAGGCGAAAAGCAGGAAAATGTCAAATTTTCATTGATGGGGTCAGTAAGTTATGGTAGCATACAGTATAATATGAATTGTAGGAAGCGAGCCTCCCCACGATGAAGTCATTGGATAAGTAAAAGTGTCAAAAAGCCCTATTTTACTGGGCTTTTGAGGGGTGTAAAACACCGAAAACTTACTACTTACTACAAACTTACTACAATCAATGCAAAAAATGTGCAGAGAATATAGTCCTTTAAATTTTTGTAGTAAGCTTACATCAAAAAAGTTAAGACTACTATCAGATTAATTTTTGATAGCAGTCTTTTTTTATGCCTTAAAATCGGCACATTGGATTGATTTTTCTTTATGCAGTAGAATGAAGATACCAAATACAAGGAGGTCTTATTATGAAAAGAAAATCAAAGTCAAGTTTACGGATTTTGAATGTAATTTGCTTATCAACGGTATGAACGAGTTTCGCAATATGTTTTTGGCGGAAGGTTTCCGTAACTCCTGAAAGATATTGATAAATCATCCGTCAGCTTTAAAATCGTTGGTATTAATCCATCGCATATTATCGGTTTTTACGATTTTTAAAGGCAAAAGGATTAATTGTTGTTGTTTTTATGAGTAAATTGTGTTAAAATCAAATAAGACAAACTATTGGAGATGATATGATGTTTAAAAAGAAAGAAACTTCTTCTGCGGAAATCCCGCAGAACGCCTTAATAGGAAACGATGGCAAGTACCTGTCAAAATTTGAGTATTTCTGTGTTATGCTTTCCAGAATCGGCGGTATGTTCGGAACTACTCTTACAGGTACTCTTGCAGCGGCTTTCCTGCACGAGCTTTATTTCGGACCTGCAGGTGTTGACTCAGAGGGAATTGCAAGCATTCTTGCAGTTCAGACCACCCTTACAACTATTTTAGGTATAGCAATGGGTGCTGTTTCCGGTTTGATTATTCAGAAAACCAGAACCCGTTGGGGCAGATACCGTCATTGGTATATTATCTGTCTTGTTCCTGTTTTCGTTCTTACCGCTTTATACTTCTATGTTCCTCAGGGCTGGACTATTCAGCAGATGACTCTTTTCCGTTACTGTATTGCCTGCTGTCAGACCGTATTCAATGCCTTTAATAACGCCGGTCAGAATATTGTTCAGGTTATTTCTCCCAACCCCAAGGAAAAGAAAACCGTTGCAACTATCTGGCAGCTGTCCTATTATATCGGCTACGGCGGAGCATATATTGCAACCTTCGTTTACGGTATTTTCAGCGACGACAAGAACAAGATGTATATGACACTCGCTCTTGTTGCTGCTTCAATCACGGCTTTCGGTAACCTTATGTGTGCGCTCTTCTGTAAGGAAAGAATCGAATTACCGAAGAAGGCTAAAGCAAAGGTTTCAAAAGCTCTGCTTACGCTATTCAAGTACAGAAACTACCGTGCTTATCAGTATATGCAGTGGGTAAACAATTTCGCTATGCTTGGTAAAATGTCAACGTATCTCGCTGCAATTACAGTAGGCTCATCTAAAAACCTTCTTCTCACTCTTCCCACTGCTGTAGGTACTGTTGTGGGTAACCTTATCTGCACAAAGCTTTCAAAGAAGCATGAACCTACAAAGCTTCTTAAATTCTGCGGTATCTATTCACCTGTCGCTGCTTGTGTGCTTTTCGGTATCTGCTTTGTTGAAGCAAAAATGGGCATTACCTTCTTTGAAGGCTGGAACAGTATATTCTTCTATGTGTTCTATTTCGTTTTCGGTATCGGTATCGGTATTCAGGAGCTTTCAAAATCTCATATGGATGTTGAATTCTACGATTATCTTGAATGGCAGTGCGGCGAAAGAATGGAAGCTGTTCAGGGCATTATTCCCGGTTGGATCAACTCAGCATGCAACTATCTTAAAGAGCTTGCTATTCCCTATATGATTGCATGGGCAGGCTATCTGTCATCAGTGGAAGGCGACCTCGTTAAAACAATGCAGGCTCAGCCTACATATCTTGACACCTGCCTTAAGATTCTTGCTTTCCTTCTCTTCGGTTACACCCTTGCAAACGTTCTCAAGGCTATTGTCCTTAAATTGTTCTATGATGTTGAGGGCGAAAAGAAAGAGCAGATGTATCGTGAGCTTGAAATAATCAGAAAAGAACGCCACGAAGAAAATGAAACTATCGCGCAAGTAAAATAAAACTTAAAACCCAAGAAAAAGCAACTCCTTGCAGAGCTTATGACTTTGCAAGGAGTTTTTTGTATAACCAAATCGTATTTAAGAACTACTGTTTGCCTTTTCTCTTTTATTGAGGATCGCTGACACAAGACAGACAGCAAACGAAACAGCCGTGAAAATCAGAATACAGATAAACACATCGTTCCAGCCCTTTGTGTCTGCAATTCTGCCAAGCATTGATGTTGCAAGAGTACTGCCTATATAGCAGAATGTGTTGAGAAGACCTGCTGAAAAGCCTGAATCGATTTTATCTCTTGAATAAAGAGGCACGATGCTTGTTATTACATTATTTACTGCCGACATAAGGCAGGCAATACCGCCGAAAAGAAGGAGCGTAAGCGGCACTGATTTAAGGTTAAGGGTGAGAATTATAAGCACAGTAAAGATTATTGAAACGAAGTAAAAAATTCCGTTAAGGGCATTTTCGTCCTTTTGCTTTTTATGTAGTGCGTTTACAAGAGATGTACCGAAAATCGACAGCACCGGAAGAAGCAGCGTAACAATTATAGAAAGTGATGAAGATACACCGAAATCCTCTTTCAGAATTGAGGGTACCCAAGTGGTTATGCCGTCCTTTATGAAACCGTTAGATATTGCCGATATGAGTATAACGGCGATGCTGATAACAAACACAGGAGTGAAAGAAAGCTTGCTCTTTGCCTTTGCTTCGTTGATTTCTTTTTCTGTATTTACTTTTCCTACAGTACCCATTCCGATAAACCAAAGCATTGCCACAGCACCAACAAGTGCTGATGCTACATAAAATATGGTGGTCCAGTCAAGGCTCAGGAATGAGAAAAGTGCCGCAAGGCCGTAAGCTGCAAAAGTGCCCGAAGCAACAGTTGTACTCATAACCATTACCGCCTTTGAAAGCTTATTGTCGGCAAGGTTATCCGACAGAGTTTTGATTAGCGATGACCAGAGAACAGACTGAAATACGCCATTGAAAAACCAAAGATATTTCATAGCGTCTATTCCCTGACAAAAGGTCATGCCAAGATTTATAACGCACGAAGCAGAGAGAGCAACGGCAACGGAATATCTCGTGTTATATCTTTCTGAAAGCAGACCGTTTATGAGCTGACCTGCACCGTAGGCAAAAAAGAAAAATGAGCTTACAGTTCCTGCTGCTTCTTTAGTTGTACCCATCTGAGAGAGAATTTCAACCATTGAAGCGTTGTAGTTAAGCCTGGCAACATAAGCTGCCGTATAAGCTGCCCAGCAGAGGAATATAAGAAAATTTGATTTTTTGTTGCTTAATGGGCTGCGCATTTTATTCACCTGTACCTATGATTATCTCTTTGTCAAATTTACCATTGAAGATATTTCCCGCTGTCAGAAGTTCATCTTCCCTTGGATTTTCAAATACTATGCCGTAATTTGGTGAGACGGATTCTTCAGGTGAAAGGAAATAATTATCCCTGATTTCAACACCGTAAACCTCAGGTCTGAAAATTATATAGCCTCGGCTGTTGCTCTTTGTACCTGAAGTGCCGTCAAAGATGTTGTTTTCAATAAGAATATTATGATGTCCGCAATCACCGTGGTGACCTATACCCGGGAAGCCTGCACACTTGAAAATGTTGTTTCTGATTGTTATGTTACGGCAAACAGTATCGTCTTTACAGAAATCTATAAGAGCACCGTCACAGTTATAAACGGGTCCGTATGAACCGTCACGGGCAAGGTCGAGCTGAATCTCCTCGTTGAGGAGATTTTCGGGAACGAAGGTATATGTAGGACCGTCAAAAACGCAGTTTTCCACCACCGCATTCTCCGTGGAGTTTATTTCAATCATATGCCAGGTTGAGCAGTGACGGAAACGGCAATTTTCAATGCGGATATTACGGCAATGCACTGTATTGACAAGAGTTGATTTTTCCGTTGTGTTTTTATTACCGTCAAAAATACCGCCTGAAATAATTACATCGTGTGTGCCTTCATAGCCGCACCACTCAGGCTCTGAATAGGAAGCGAGAAGATATCTTGTTACAGGCTCGCTATCCTTGTTTCTCAGAATAACTGCATTGTCCGACAGTTTGAAAATCTGATTTGAATAGAAAATCAGCGAGGCAGAAACAAGATAAATACCATCGGGAAAATACACTGTACCTCCGTCTTTAACCTTGTCAATGCACTCCTGAAGAGCTTTTGTGTCGTCGTGTATACCGTCAGCAAAAACATTTTTATTGTCAATAACTTTTATAAAATTCATAGTTTGTCCCTCACACAAGCTCAGATTTGTGATGCTCTTTTGAAATTCTCGGTGCTGCACCTGTGAGATGTGAAATGTCACGGTATTCACCTTCGTAGTTTTTGAATAATCCCTCGGGAATCTGTGAGGTCCAGCCCTTTTCATTAAAATCGGGAAGAGCAATACCAAAGGAATAAAGAACGATTGCAGCAAGGTCACGGATATTCATTTCCCCCATTTCTCCGCTGATTACGTTCTTTCCTGCAGCAGCAAAGGTGACATTTTTTTCTTCATCTGTCCAGCCACCGTGAGTTCCTTTGCCATCACCGTTATTAGTGCCACCATGGTCTGCAATAACAATAAAGAGAGCTTCTTCAGAAATACCTGCGTTTTCAATTGCACAGTAAACATCACCGATAAGCTTGTCAACTTCTTCAATTGCACTTATGTGCTTGGGTGTTCCGTAGCCACTATTGTGACCTGCACCGTCCACACTGTCAAAGTGAACGAAGAGAAAATCAGGCTTTTTTTCACGGATATAATTGCAGATAAGCGGTGTAAGTTCTTTATCCTTTGCTGTTTTCTTTTCTACCCCAAGGCCTTTTTCTACTATGCCTTTGTTAATTGGATTCCAATCGCAGTAAGCACCAAGCTCAGCTTCAGGGTAAGCCTTTCTTATACGGCGATAAACCGTAGGATTTTTTGACCACACAGGATAAGGCAGAACCGATACCTTATTGTTTGTCAGCTTATGCACCTCGGGACCTACACCGATAAGCATTGAGCCCCAGCATTCCGCACTTATAGTCGGCTTTGAAGAAAGGGCATTGTATGTAACTGCTCCGTTTTTGAATATTTTATCAAAATTTGGTGTGCGGGCGTCTTTGAACCAACCGCCTGCACCGTCAACACCGATAACTATTACGTGAGAATATTTCCTTGCCATTTTTGTTCCTCACTTTCTGTAAATCCGAAAACCGATTCTGAAAATACTTGCAATGTTTTTGTCATTTAAGCAGTTTTCCTACCATATCAGATTATCTTGATTCTAACACTTTTTGCCTTTGCTTTCAAGAGATTTGGAAAAACAAGCCGATTTCTGTTTCTTTAATGGTTTCACTCATTTGAAAAAAGTGAATCTGAAGAGAAGTTTTTAGCAAAAGTATCATTTTTTTGAATGAGAAAAACTTCGGGCGTTATCTTTAATGCACACCTTGACACATCAAAATGATAGATATATAATTTAATCAGAATAAAAATATAGGAGATATAATATGAAAACCATTCTTTTTCAGGGCGATTCAATAACCGATTGCGGAAGATACCGCAAGGCAACTGACGAAAAACAAAGTACTGTATGTCTTTTCAAAGACGGAAAGTTTTTTAAAAGAATTACTGCTCTCGGTGAGGGCTATCCGTCAATGGTCAGCGCTGAGCTTGAAGCTGAAAAAAATGGTGAATACCGATTTATAAACCGAGGTGTAAGCGGTGACAGAATACCTGACGTCTATGCAAGAATTGTTAGAGATATAATCAGCCTTAAGCCCGATTGTATGAGCCTTCTTGTTGGTGTCAATGATGTGTGGCACGGTATGGATTTCGGAAGCAACAACGGTACGGGAACTGCAAGATTTGAAAAGGTTTATAATATACTTTTAGAAGAGCTGAAAGAGGAATTACCTGAGCTTAAAATTATAATTATGGGGCCCTTTGTTCTTGAAGGAACTGCGACTTCAGACAGAAAGAGCCAGCCAAACCGTTATGCTGAATTCAGAAATGGCGTTGCTGAAATGGCTGAAATTGCAAAGAAGCTCTCTGAAAAATACGGCTGCAGCTTTATTGATCTTCAGAGCGTGTTTGACAAAGCAGTTGAAACTATCCCTGCAAAAGAGCTGCTTTCAGACGGAGTGCATCCGACTAAAATCGGTCACGAAATCATAACAAAAGAATGGCTCAGAGTGTTTTCAGAACTCGAGGTGTAAAATGAAAAAAATTATGTTTGTCTGCCACGGAAATATATGCCGTTCACCTATGGCCGAATTTATTTTCAAAAAGATGCTCAGTGAAAAGGGAATAAGCGAAAACTTTGTTGTTTGTTCCTCAGCTACAAGCACCGAGGAAATATGGGGTGACAGAGGAAATCCTGTTTATCCTCCCGCTAAAAAGGAGCTTCTTAAGCACGGTATAAGCTGCGAGGGTAAAACAGCCGTTCAGCTTAAAAAGAGCGACTATGACAAGTACGATTATTTCATAGCTATGGACAGTATGAATGTCAGAAATATAATGCGTATTTTCGGCTCTGATAAAGACGAAAAGGTCAGCAAGCTCCTTGACCATACAGACAGAAAAGGCGATGTGGCAGACCCTTGGTATTCAGACAGATTTGATGTGGCCTATGCTGATATCGAAAGAGGCTGCAAGGCACTTTTAAAGGAGCTTACCGATGCTTGAGCTTGCAAGAAAACTGAAGTTAGACAAAAACCTTATAGAAGAGCTTGAACTGCTTGACGTAAAGAAATTTTCACTTCTTTCAGAAAAGTGCCTTGAAAAAGACTTTTCTGTCCTGAAAAAGAAGAATGATTTGGAGCGTCTCGGTGTGATCCTCTGTTGTGCTGTTGAAGCAAGGAAAAAGTATGCTGAGCTTGGTATTTCCGATAAAATCTATTACGATACAATGTCGGATATCCGTATCTGGTGCGAGAATAACGGCAACAAGGGACTAAAAAACTATGGTTGGTTGCAGAATCATGTTAAAACGGAGCTTTTTCGTCTTGGCAGACTGCAGTTTCAGCTTTACGAATGTAAAAACAGAACTCTGCTTTATAATAAACTGCCTTTTTCCTACGGCGAAAAGCTCATTTATATACATATACCCCAGGGCGAAAAGCTGAACTACGATGAGTGTATTAAGTCTTTCAGAACGGCAGGGGAGTTTTTCAAAAAGCATTTCCCTGATTACAGCTACAAATACTACTTCTGCGAAAGCTGGCTGCTTTATGAGGGCAATCGGGATTTTATGAAGGCGGACAGCAATATTCTGAAATTCTCTTCATTGTTCAGCCACGTCTACAGTGTAAAAATTGACGAGCAGGCAATTGAAAGGATTTTCGGCAAACGAAAGCTTTTTAAAAAATACTATCCCGAAAAAACCTCACTGCAGAAAAGCGCCAAGGCGTATATGCAAAAAGGCGGAAAGCTTGGAGTGGGAATAGGATATATTGACAAAAGCCGTTTCTGAATTTTGGAAAACGGCTTAAAATTTTTTAATGGAATTTCTTAGAAAAATATGTTATTATAGCCCCCATAAAGGAGGATTTGATATGAAAGCAATTTTATCAGGAATTTTATCGTTCATTATGGTGGTAGCTTCTTTCTTAGGCATTTATGCACCGAAGGCAGATCTTCAGAAAGACGAGTGGAACACTAATTACACCTATGTTTTTGTTCACGGCCTTATGGGTTGGGGCGAATACGATTTCGTTTATAAGCTGATGCCTTATTGGGGTATGTTCGGCGGCGACCTTATGAAGTATCTCAGAAAACAGGGCTTTGATGCTCACGGTGCTTCGGTTGCAGGAACGGCCAGCGCATGGGACAGAGCCTGCGAGCTTTATGCTCAACTGACAGGCACAGTTGTTGACTACGGCGTTGCTCACAGTGAAAAGTGCGGCCACGACCGTTTCGGTACAGACTACACGGGCAAGGCACTTATTGAAAAGTGGAGCGCAGAGGATAAAATCAACCTTCTCGGCCACTCCTTCGGCGGTGCAACCATAAGAACCTTTGCTCACCTTATGGCAAAGGGCGATGCTGATGAAATTGCAGCAACTCCCGCAAGTGAGATTTCACCCTTTTTCACCGGTGGTAAGGAGGACTGGATTTACAGTATGACTGCTCTTTCTGCACCTCATAACGGCACTTCATCATACAACACGGGTGAGGTTGAGCTTGACGAAAACGGCGAGGAGAAAATTGCAGATTACGACACAGCTGCTTACGATATGTATATCGATAACGCTCTTGAGCTTAACAAAAAGCTTACAATAAGCGACAAAACCTACTACTTCTCAATTCCCTGCAGTATGACAACCCAGAATGAAGAAGGAAACTGGGTGCCGAATGAAAGCAGAATGGAAGGACTTTTCGTTGAATCCTCAAAGGCAATCGGTTCATTCACAGGCTACACAAAGGGCGGCTACTATATTGATGAAAGCTGGCAGCAGAACGACGGTCTTGTAAACACCAACTCTGCAAAAGCTCCTATGTATAACGCATCAAAGGATTTTGATGAGAACAACATCACCAAGGGCGTGTGGAATATTATGCCTGTTTATGAGGGCGACCACATGTCGCTTCAGGGCGGTATGACAAAGAACAACGATGTAAGACTTTTCTATGCAGAGCATCTCCAAATGATAAATAAGCTGAAGTAAATAAGCAAATTGAACAGTGCAGTCAAGTTGGCTGCACTGTTTTTACCATAACAAAAAAACGAGCCTCATAAGAGACTCGTTTTCATTTTGTTTAGCTTAGTCAATCTCAACGGAGATTTTTGTGTCGCTTCTGTTTGCAGTTGCACGCATTACGGTTCTGATAGCCTTTGCAATTCTGCCCTGCTTACCAATAACTCTACCCATATCATCCTGAGCAACATGAAGGTGGTAAACTACTACACCCTCTTCGTTAATGTCGTCAACTTCAACAGTTACCTTGTCCGGCTCGTCAACGAGACCGGCGGCAATTGATACAAGTAAATCTTTCAAGGTGCGTTCCTCCGTCAAAATTATTTAACGATGTCGCACTTCTTAAGAAGAACTTTAACTGTGTCAGTGGGCTGAGCACCGTTAGCAATCCACTTCTGAGCCTTTTCTGCGTCGATTTTGATTTCTGCGGGCTCCTTCATGGGGTTATAGTAACCGATTTCCTCGATGAAACGACCGTCACGGGGATATCTTGAATCTGCTACTACTACACGATAGAAAGGTGCTCTCTTTGCGCCCATACGGCGAAGTCTGATTTTTACTGCCATTTTTGTTACCTCCAAAAAATGATTTATAATATTTTTTTATTTAATTAACACACTTAATTTTTGCGTGTCTTTTACATTGGGAAACCGCCACCGCCGAATCCGTTCATCATGCCGGGCATATTTCTCATACGCTTCTGCATCTTCTTTGATGACTTACCGTTCATCTGCTTGAACATCTTCTGCATCTGTCTGTACTGGCTGAGAAGGCGGTTAACGTCCTCAACCTGCATACCGCAGCCTGCGGCAATTCGTCTTTTTCTTGAGGGGTTGATTATGTCGGGCTTTGCTCTTTCCTGAGGAGTCATGGAAAGAATAATTGCCTGAACACGGTCAAACTGCTTTTCGTCAACATCAACGTCGTCAATTTTTCTTCCCACACCGGGAATCATCTTGAGAAGGTCCTTGATTGAACCCATTTTTCTCACCTGCTGAAGCTGGTCCAGAAGGTCGTTGAGGTCGAATTTATTTTTTCTGAGCTTTCTTTCAAGCTCAGCGGCTTTCTTTTCGTCAAGCTCCATTTCAGCCTTTTCGATAAGTGAAAGCATGTCGCCCATACCGAGAATTCTTGAAGCCATTCTGTCGGGATGGAAAACATCAAGGTCGCCTAACTTTTCGCCTGTACCGACGAATTTGATGGGCTTACCTGTAACAGCTCTTGCTGAAAGGGCAGCACCGCCTCGGGTGTCACCGTCAAGCTTTGTAAGAAGAAGACCGTCAATGCCCAGTGCCTCGTTGAATGATGTTGCAACATTGACTGCGTCCTGACCTGTCATTGAGTCAACAACAAGCATAATTTCGTGGGGATGAACCTCACTTTTAATGTTCTTAAGCTCAGTCATCAGCTCTTCGTCAACATGAAGTCGGCCGGCTGTGTCAAGAAAAACATAGTCGTTACCGTGGTCCTTTGCATAGGCAACTGCCTGTCTTGCAATATCAACGGGGTTAATCTGACCCAGCTCGAAAACGGGAACGCCTGCTTTTTCACCTACAACCTGAAGCTGCTTGATAGCAGCAGGTCTGTAAACGTCACAACCTACAAGAAGAGGTCTGTGGCCCTGATTCTTAAGCATAAGTGCTAATTTTGCACTGTGTGTTGTTTTACCTGAACCCTGAAGACCGCACATCATAACAATCGTGGGAGGGTGGTTAGCTGTGTTCAGTCTGGACTTGGTGCCGCCCATGAGATTGGTAAGCTCCTCATTAACGATTTTAATAACCATCTGTGAGGGGGTAAGACTTTCCATAACCTTTTCGCCAACGGCTCTTTCGGTTACGGTTTTGGTAAAGTCCTTGGCAACCTTGTAGTTAACGTCTGCTTCCAAAAGAGCAAGACGAACCTCTCTCATGGCTTCCTTTACGTCGCTTTCAGTAAGTGAACCCTTACTTCTCAGCTTTTTAAAGGCGGCTTCCAGTCTGTCTGAAAGTCCTTCAAATGCCATAATTAATCACCTTAAAATTATTCTTTATTCACTCAGCATCTGAGTGAGGGTGGAAATTCTCGATGTTGCATCGTTGATGTCTCTTGAAAGGATAGTCTTGCGGTTGACCTCGTCAATAAGCTTTGTAAGCTCGCTTATTTCTTCAAGACCTGTTCTGAGAGCCTCGTTTCTTCTGTAAAGACCGAGATGCTCCTCGAAAGCGAAAAGCTGAGCTTCAGCACGCTTGATTGCGTCACGCACACCCTGACGGGTGATACCTTCGTTCTCAGCAATTTCTGCAAGGGAGAGGTCGTCGTTGTAATAATAGCAGATGAAATCCTGCTGCTTCTGAGTGAGCATTTCGCCGTAGATATCAAAAAGATTGATTACATCAAGATTCTTCGCCATTTTTACCCCTCCTTATCTCTTTTCTGAGACTGCTGTAAAGACATAAAACTTTACAGCCTCGATATTATACTAAAAACATCTGTAAAAGTCAATAGCTTTACAGATGTTTTTTTGAAGTATTTATAAATTTTTTTGCAGAAGACAGGATACCGTAGGGGCGACCATTGGTCGTCCGATTACTCAACACACTTCACACTTTATATCAGACCCCGTCTTTGTAGAGCTTATAGGAATAAACAGTGGGAGTGATAACTGCAACAAGCACAACAGCCAACATAATAAAGGGACTTTCAAAGAATGAGGTGAGCATCATAATCATACCTGCTGCTACCCATACCTTACCGCCAAAACGGTGAGTTCTGTTCCAGTTTTCTTCGCTGTTCAGTGTCCAGGGAAGCTTTATTCCCATAGTGTAGCTCTGCTTACATTTGGGTAGATAATTGCCCATTACAACGAACAGTGCACCCATAAACAAAAGCACGATGAAGCCCACTTTGATTTCTTTGCCCAGCGCATAAGCGTAGGTAATTGACGCCATCATAATGGAAAGGCAAGGCATCAACCACAGCACTATTTTCATCATTACAGAATCGTCAATATTTCTGTACTTTGGGTCAAGCTTGGTGGCAAGCATACAAACCCACTCAAGAGCGAAGATTACAAGAGGCAGACCGAAAACTGCAACAGCTTTACTGCTCCAGCCGTTGGGTGTGTTATCGGCTCCGAAATGAGTAGCAATTTTATCAGGTAATCTGTCCCATAAAATTATTCCGATAATAATAGGGGATAAATCCAAAATTGATGTAATAATAAGAGTCTTAAGATATTTTTTAATCATAGTAATACTCCTTTCTGTAGTAGTGTTCAGTCTTTGAGATCTTTTATCCACAGCATAATTTCCTCAAGCACCGAGGCGTTCAGCTCGTAGTAGATAAATTTTCCGTCACGTTTGTCACGGATAAGGTCGGCATCCTTCAGTACGGAAAGGTGCCTTGAAATTGCTGCACCCGAAACGGGAAAGGCGTCACTTATTTCGCCGGCTGAAAGTGTACCTTTTTTTAAGAGGTTCAGAATTTCACGTCGTGTTGGGTCTGAGAGAGCTTTAAGTGTGTCCTGCAGAGCCATATATACACCTCCTTGATATTTAACATTTAACTTAAATGTTAAATGAATTATAGCACGGTTTGAGAAACTTGTCAATAGGGGATAGAAAAAATAAATCACTTGCCCTACTTATTTTGAAAAAGGTGCAGAAACAGCGGCGGCGAATGTCGGGGATAAGCTGCAAGAAAGCAGACGGAATAAAGAAGCCCGTATCTTCAAAAGGATTACATTGTTCTGTCCGATTTCGCAAAAGGTGAGCAGGAAATGGATATGAAAGAAAATCATTAAGTGCATCTGAACGACAATTTTGTGGCTTCGGAATGGTGTGGAAAAAGTGTGTTTTTGTTTACTTTTGTCACGCAAGACAAAAGTAAAAGCCATGCGGCTCGAGCAAACCGACAGCATTTGACAAGTAATGTGTAGCTATGATATTATTTCAAAAAATTTTTATTACAATGAAAAATTTTGCCCCTCTCAGTTGTGTTATAGGTGAAAGGAGGTTTTAAGATGTATTCATTTGCTAGCGACGAATACATAGAACAACTTGTGAAAACCCACAGTGACTCAATGCTCAGAGCCGCTTATGCACTTCTTAAAAACCGTGATGATGCTGAGGACGCCGTTCAGGAAGCCTTTATGAAGCTGATGGAAAAAGAGCCTCACTTCACCAACGAAGAGCACGCAAAAGCCTGGCTTTTAAGAGTCACAATCAACCTTTCAAAAAATATGCTCAAATCGCAGAGCAGAAAAAACAAGTCTGTAACAGAAGAAACTTCATACACTGAAAAGGAATCCGACGGGGTACTTTACTGTGTTATGAAGCTGGAGGAGAATTACAGAGCAGTGATACACCTCTACTATTACGAAGGCTATTCCATTAAGGAAATAGCGTCTATTCTCGGCTTGCCGTCTGCAACTGTGGGAACAAGGCTTAAACGGGGCAGAGCGAAGCTTAAAAAAATGCTGGAAGGAGATGTTTCAATATGACATTCAGAGAGCTTTATGTTAAAGAAATGAACGAAATAACTTTCAGCGAAGGCTTCGAAGCCCGTACAGCCAACCTGATGAAGCAGAGGGCAGTAAGAAAGGATGAAAAAGTTTTGCAAAAAAGAAAACCTATGAAGGTTTTAGCGATGGTTCTTGCAGTAATCGCACTTTTGTCAACGGCAGCTTTTGCAGTTTCTTATATCCTTTCCGCAAGGGAAGTTGCGGATTACTT
This sequence comes from Clostridia bacterium, assembly GCA_017522205.1. Lineage (GTDB taxonomy): Bacteria > Bacillota > Clostridia > Oscillospirales > Acutalibacteraceae > UBA6857. Next base: position 8,790 of record JAFWZS010000058.1, on the reverse strand, counting down.
AGGCGAAAAGGAAATTGCAGAAATGTTTGAGGACTGTGATTTTGAACCGCAGACTGCAAGCGACGGTACTTATGATGTTACTCTTCTCGGAGTTACATCAGGTGAGAAGCTCAATATGACCGAAGGCTTTGAGTGCGACGAAAAGAGAACCTATGCAGTTGTTGCAATCAACAAAACTGACGGCACACCGCTGAGTCTTATGGAAGGAATGCCGCTTCAGCTTGCTCCTGTTGTTTCAGGCATTGCGCCCACATCGATATGGAACATTGGCTTCGGTGCAAGCGGTATGGAGCGTGAAGGTGTTCTCTATTATCTTTTTGATTATGAGAATCTTGAAATCTTTGCTTTCGGTACGGTTTCAATCGTGGCGTTTGAGGGCTTTTTCCCGACATCTGACATCCTCACAATGGATGAAAGCGGAAAAACTGTTTATGCTGACGGATATACGGGCTTCAAAGGCATTTTTGACCTTCCCATGGACGAATCCAAGGCTGACCCTGAAGCAGCCGAGGAGCTTCTCGGCACTTATTAATTCGGATATTTAACTATTGTCACAAAAGAAAGGAACGGCGTGGATAACCGTTCCTTTTGCTTTTTGTAATGAATAATTGTGAGAAAAAGAACTCCGATCAGACCCCTCTGTCAAAATTCTTTAAGGAATTTTGACATCTCCCCTTTCAGGGGAGACAAGGGTTTATCATTTTATATTCGTGCAATTTTTCTCGTCGCCCCTGAAAGGGGAGATGTCATACGCAGTATGACAGAGGGGTTCACTTCAGCGTAGCAATTGTCACACCCGTTTCACCCTCACCGTAAACACCAAGACGGAAGCTCTTTATAAATCTGTTCTTCCTGAGGTGCTCGTGAATTCCCTTTCTGAGCACACCCGTACCCTTACCGTGAATAATGGTGATTTCGCCAAGTCCCAAACGGAGAGCCTGATCAATGTAACGGTCAACCTCGAGAATACCCTCCTCAACGTTTTTACCTCTCAGGTCGCATCTTGTCTGAGCTTCACTGCCGGGTGAGAAAACTCTCTCTGTACGGTTGGGAACATTTCTCGGCTTTGCCTTGTCCTTGGCTTTCTTTTCGGATAGTCTCAGGTTATTTTCAGGTGTACGCATTTTAATAACACCTGCAAGAATTTCAACGTTGCCCTTTTTGTCCTTAAGGGCAGTAACCGTAGCAGTCTTGCCCATATCCACAACGAAAACCTCATCGCCAACCTTAAGAGGTCTTGGAAGCTCGTAGTTTTCGTCTTCAATAACTGTCTGTACAACAGGGTTGGTTATGTCGTCAAATTCAAGCATACCACGCTTCATAAGCTGCTTTGCACGACGAGCCATTTCAGATTTGTCCTTGCTTTTTTCGCTCTCTTTTTTAAGATGTTCAAGCTCATTTGTAAGAGCGTAAGCGCTGCGCTTTGCCTGCTCAACAATTTTAATTGCCTGACTCTGAGCCTTTTCAAGCTCAGTTTTTCTCATTTCCTCAATGCTGTCCTTGTATTTCTTCGCTTCAGCTTTTTCTCTTTCAGCTTCAGCTTTAAGCTGTTCGGTGATTTCTCTTTGTCTTTCATATTCCTGACGGCTGTTTTCAAGGTTTTCGATAACCGATTCAAACTCAGCCTTATCTGAAGAAACAAGCTCCTTTGCTCTTTCAATAATCTCTTCACTCATACCCAGTCTCAGGGAGATTGCAAAAGCGTTTGAACGGCCGGGAGTACCGATAAGAAGACGGTAGGTGGGTCGAAGGGAAGCTACATCAAATTCACAGGAGCCGTTCTGTGTTCTCGGAGTTTTGAGAGCGTAAGCCTTAAGCTCGGCATAGTGAGTGGTTGCGGCAATTTTTGCACCCTTTTCGTGAATCTTTTCGAGGATTGAAATTGCAAGAGCCGCACCCTCAACGGGGTCGGTGCCTGCACCAAGCTCGTCAATAAGCACAAGGCTTTTGTCGTCAGCTGTGTTGATGATGTCGATAATATTCACCATATGTGACGAGAAGGTGGAAAGGGACTGCTCAATGCTCTGCTCGTCACCGATATCAGCCAAAACATGGTCAAAAACGGAAATCTCACTTCTGTCGCCAACGGGCAGCATAAGTCCGCACATAGCCATAAGGCTCATAAGACCCAGAGTTTTGATTGAAACGGTTTTACCGCCTGTGTTGGGTCCTGTGATTACAAGAGTGTCGAAGTCCCTGCCGAGGCTTATGTTTGTGGGAACAACCTTCTTTTTGTCAATAAGAGGGTGCCTTGCATTTCTCAGATTAATAATACCGTCGTCGTTAAGCTGAGGCACAGTAGCCTTCATATCGTAGGCAAGCTTTGCCTTTGCAAAAATAAGGTTGAGCTCAACGGCACATTCGTATGAAGCCTTAATACCTTCATAAAAGCCCCCTGCTTCCATTGAAAGCTCAAAGAGAATGCGTTCAATTTCATCTCTTTCCTTGCTCTGAAGCACCTTGATTTCGTTGTTGGCCTCAACAACTGCTGTGGGTTCAATAAACACAGTTGCACCGCTTGATGAGGTGTCGTGTACAAGGCCGCTGATTTCAGAACGGTGCTCAATTTTAACGGGAACAACGTATCTGCCGTTACGCATTGTTACAATTGATTCACGAAGAAATTTCTGAAAATGCTGTGAGCGTGTCATTTTGTCAAGCTGGTCACGCACCTTACTTGAAGCGGCACGGATTTTTCTTCTTATGTCGTAAAGGGCTGGTGAGGCGTTGTCGCTCATTTCATCCTCGGAGATAATTGCCGTTGTGATTCTCTGCTCAAGGAATTTATTCGGCATCATTGAACCGAAGAAGTTGTCAAGAACACTTTCAACACCAGCGTTTTTGCTTCTCCACTCTGAAAGACTTCGAATAACCCGAAGCACCTCTGCAATATCAAGAAGCTCACGCATATTGAGCACACCCCCGGCACTTGCACGGCTGAGGGAGTTGTTTACATTTTTAAGTCCGCCGAAAGAGGGCGCACCGAACTTAGCCATAAGCATATAGGCGTCGTCAGTCTGCTTTAAAAGTGCTTCAGCCATTTTCAAGTTATGCTCAGGCTGAAGAGAAAGTGCATTGTCTCTCGCATCAGCACAGCTTGTGAATGAAGCGAGCATTTCAAGTATCTTCGGCAGTTCAAGTGAATTGTAATGTTTGTTCATCTTTTTCACCTCTTTTACCTCTTAAGTTAATCTTAATTGGTCATCATTTTGTAAAAGTCCAGAGTTTTATATTTTCTCCCGGTAATATTTCTGAGATAAATTTCCGCCACAAAGGAAAGGTCAGATAAATCCCCCTCAGGAATAGTGAAACTGAAAATTTTCTGCGGCTCGGAAAAGCAGATGTGCCTCATTGCGGAAACGGTGGTAAGGCTAAGCTTCTGAAGGCTATTATTAAGGTTGCATTCCTCACAGAAAAGCTCACCAGAATTAAGGTCGAAGTACATGCGTTCACTTTCATATCTGCTGCAGGTGGCACAGGCCACAAGAGAGGGCATATAGCCCGAAATTGAAAGCATCCTGAGCTCCGTTACAGCCTTTATGAGACGCAAATCCTTTGTGCCTTTGCTGATAAGAAAAACCGCATTGAGCAAAAGGGAAAGGAACTCTGAGGAATCCTCTTCTCTCGGGGCAAGCTCGTATGTAAGCTCAGCAAAATACTGAGCTAAAGAAAGAGAGATAATGTTTTCACGAAGGGAGAAGAAAACATTCTTTGAGGTTGCCTCTTTTATGACGAAAGCATCTCGTTTTGTTTTTTCAATTGAAAAATCGGAATAGCAAAGCAGACCTGTTGCGGCAACGTTTTTATTTTTTGGGTTACGTCCGCCGTTTACAAAGCCCTTGATTATACCTTTTTCTTTCGTGAGAATGGTGATAAGTCTGTCCTGTTCACCCACATTCTGCTCACGAATCACTATACCGTCCGTTCTGAGAATCATAAAAACCTTCCTTGGGTTCCGGGTTGTTCATATAGAATTCCTCTGCCGTTTCCTCGTCGGGATAATCGGAGAGAGGAAACTCCCTTGCTTTTTTATAATTTAGATAATCGGAAACCTTTCCTGTTTTCATAAAGGTATTCCACAAATCTTTTTTGTTCATTTACAACACCTCTTATATGATTTATACTCATATATTTTGCAGAAAAAGGCGTAAGTAAACGAAAAACACCTTACAAATTTAAGGAAAAATTTTTGTACACTTTTTTATGAATAATTCTGATTAATGAGGCTATTAATCGAGACCGAAATTGTGGATAAGCCCCTCACGGTTTCTCCAGTCCTCCTTGACCTTTACCCAGCATTGCAGATTAACTCTGCAGGAGAAAAACTTTTCCATATCTTGTCTTGCATAGGTGGAAATTCTTTTGAGGGTTGCACCGCCCTTGCCGATGATGATACCCTTATGGCTTTCCTTTTCGCAGTAAATTGTAGCTTCAATATCCATAAGGTCTGTATCGGAGCGTTCACGCATTTTTTCGATTGCAACTGCAACGCCGTGAGGAATTTCCTTGTCGAGAAGGCGAAGCATTTTTTCTCTTATGATTTCAGATGCAATAACTCTTTCGGGCTGGTCGGTGAGAGTGTCGTCGGGGAAGAAATGCTCTGAGGGAAAGGCGAGATTCATAAGCTCATCCAAAAGCTCGTTTATGCCGTCATTTTTAACTGCACTGACGGGTACAATGGCCTCAAAGTTAAATTCATTTGCCATTTCCATAATTCTGCCCATAAGCTCTTCCTTGTTTTCAATAAGGTCGATTTTGTTAATGGCAAGAACTACGGGCATTTTTTGCTTTTTGAACTTTTCAATAAGCTCCTTTTCGCTGTCCTTAAGCTCAGAGAGACCTTCAACAACCATAAGGCAGGCATCAACACCACCGATACTGTCGCTTACAGCTTTTATCATTTTTTCCCCAAGCTTTGTCTTAGGTCTGTGAAAACCGGGTGTATCCGTGAAAACAAGCTGAGTTTCGCCCTTTGTGAGTACGCCCATAATTCTTGTTCTTGTGGTCTGGGGTTTGTTTGAAACAATTGCAATTTTCTGTCCGAGCATACGGTTGAGAATTGATGATTTGCCCACATTGGGACAGCCTACAATTGCAATGAAAGCAGTTTTTTGCATAATTTATAACTCCTTAATAATCTCCATTTTCATCTATGAGAATGTATGATGTATATCCGCTTCTTTTCATATTGCGGATGTAGCTTCTTGAATATTCCTCCATGCTGATAATGGGGATAACAGTCTTCTTCGGATATCTTCGTGAAATTTCACCGTACATTGAAATGAGCGAGGAGAACTTTTCACGTTTGTCAAGAAGGATGTTTTCGTCACGTTCTCTTGTGTCGGCTGCAACTGCGAAAGCTGAAGCACCTGACAGGGAGCCGAAGTAGATTTCTTCGTTGCCCTTTGAAGCATCAGAAGCACTCTCAGAAAGGATGATAAAGGCATCCTTTTTAAGCTTTTTCTTTACGTTTTCAATGAAGTTTAAGAGAACCTCGTTGCGTTTTCCCGAATCCTTTTCACCGGGGAAGGTTGCACCGTTTTTAGCCCCGTCAGGGAACTGAACACTCTCAAGCATAAAGCCCTTGATGTTCATTGCATAAAGCTCCTTTATAATACCGTAAAGGTAGTTTCTTGCTCTTTTTGAAACGGGATTCAGCCAGCTGTGACCGGAACTGCTTTTAGTGTCTCTCCAGTTTACATCTGTGTCCATATATTTTACGGCAATGTCGGGCTCAACCTCAGGAACAATGGGGTCTTCAAAGCAGTAAATACGGGCAATTACGGTGATTTTGTTTTCACTGAAAAGGTTAATTGCCTTTCTTACCGTGTCGTTGTCAAAAACGTTACATCTGCCCATAATGGCATATTTCTGAAAGGATGTGTAAGCGAGCTTTCCGTCAATACCCTTGAAATCAATTACAACAGAGTTGCAGTTTTTACGATAGATTTCACGAAGAAGGTCTTTGATATATCCCACATCGGAAAGCTTTTCTGAGGGCATATAGAGAGCCCGTACACCTTCCTCCTTAAGCCTGTCTGTCAAAGAGGTGTCAACTACCGTCTGAAATGAGGTATCAATAGGTGCGTTTGAAACGGAAAGAGAAACACTTACGGCAAAATATGAGAGAGCAAAAATCAGAGTGAAAGAAACGATTGCCATAGCGAGCCTGAATTTTTTTCGTCTGCCTAAAATCTTTTTTCTTCGGCTTATCTGGAATCTGTCTCTTGGATATTCCTCCGAAAAGGTGTAATAGCTCTTTTTTACACGTACCTTATCGGTGATTTTATAGGGTGATATTTTTCTTTTGAAAGGATTAAATTTTTTCATTTTCCTGACCTTTCCGGATTAAATGTATAAAAAGTCTCCTGTAAATGAGCTGAGAGCAAGGCTTAAAAGAGCCGTATATATGAAAAGGGCAGGAGTACCCTTCATAAATTCAGGGATATATTTGTTTCGGTGAATGAATTTCATTCCGCCGTTGATGAGAAGAAGTGCCAGGGTGAAGGCAGCTCCTGCACCGATACCCATACTGATGGCTTCAGAAAGGCTGAGAGAAGCCTTGTAACCAATTATCGGCAGGGCAATAACAAGAGTGTTCACGCCACACATACCAAGGGAGTTGAGGAACTTTTTATCTGCATGAAAAAGCTTTTTCATTATTACTGCAGCAAAAAGGTAGCCCAAGGTGAGAATCAGTACATAAAAGAGGAATCTGAAGGAAAAGCCGAGCTTTTCGAAAAGGGGAATTTTATCTACAAAATAAGCCGTCACAGAAAGATAAAGTGAAAAGGCAGTAACGCTGAGGCTTGTTGTGAAAAAATGCTTCGGTCTTTTGGCGAGACGTACTGCTTCACTTATGCCGTATGAGGCTGAAAAAACAAGGTTCTGCAGAAAAGAAGCATAAACTGCAAGCTGTAAAAAGGAGAAAATTTCTGTCATTGATTTTCCTCCTGTTCCGAAAGTGAGTGTCTCGGTCTGATTGAATCAAGAGAATCTTCACTGAAAGACGGTTTTTTTTCTTTTTTTCGTGAAAGACCGGGATCTTTTATTGAAACCTTTTCCCATACCTCATTCATAAAAAAGGTGTCTGCAAGTTCATTAGGGTAAAACCTTATAACAATGTATCGGTGAATTGCAGAAAGAAAGCCTAATATAATGAGGGCGAAAAAGGGTGAATTCACCACGGGAAATCTCTCTGCTCCCGTTTCATTCAGAACAGTGCCGTAATTAATGAATTCTCTTACTGCTCCCACAATTACTGCAACAATGCCGTAGCCTATACCTGAAGCGAGGGCGTCAACAATGCTGTTTCTCACCGTAGTTTTGCAGGCAAACTTTTCACATCTTATAACGGTGAGAGCGTTTGCCGTGAGGAGATAAAGGTAAATGCCTAAGCCCAAAGAAAAATCGGGATAAATGCGTGAGAGGAGAATATCACCGAAAACCACAGAAAGTGCACTGATAACAGTGTAAAAGCAAAGTCTTACATAACGCATAGTGTCCTTAAGAAAAAGAGAGGTGAAGCTCTCACAGAGTACAAGGATGAATGTAAGAAAAAGAGAAATGAGAAGTGCATTTCTGAGTGAAGTTGCAGCCATAACAATGGGACAGATACCGATAATCTGAGTTAAAACGGGGTTATGAATGAAACCGCCTTTGAAAAGTGCAGTTCGGATTCTCAGTTTAGGAGAGTGATGTTTCATTGAGCCTTCTCTCCTTTCCTGTAAATTTTTTACGGTTTGCTTTTTCACTTGTAAGAGCAGGAAGAAGGGCGTTCATAATAAGAACACTGAAAACCTCGGGCATAAGAACGGGAGAAAAACGGCGCATAAGCATAGTGATAACACCGCCTGAAAAACCGTAAATAAAGTCGTGAAGCTTTTTTTCGGGAGCAGTTATGTGATGGTTTATAAGAAGAAGTGCCGTGAATAAAAGGCTTCCTGCCGATATTTCGAGAAAGACCGAGGAAAGTCTGCCTGAGTTCACTCTCGGAAAAATGAAGGCAAAAACTGCCGAAGAGAGGATGAAACCGAAGGAGGGGATGAGACTTTCCTTTTTTCTTATGAAAAGAAAAAGGGAAGCGGCAAAAAGAGTAAGAAGAGAGGTGCAACCCATAGCACCGTCAAGTGAACCGGAAAGAATATCCGTTACAGTGAAAAAGTCAAGGTTCAAAACCTCACCCCCAGAAATGATTGTGGAGAGGTCTTTGCCGTAGGAAAGTTCATTTCTGAAGGCGGTTACGGCAAAGGCGATACCGGCTGCAGAGGGTACAAAGGGAGTATTAAGTCTGCTGCCGAAAGGAAAAACCGAAGCAGCAACGGAAAATACCGAGGCAGATGCACCTATATAAAGAGGTGCATCTGAGGGCAGTAGAAGAGCAATTATAAGAGCCGAGGTAACAAAGGATAAATCGGAAAGAAGGTTCACTTTAAGTATGAGCTTCATAAAAATAAGCTCACTTGCCGCAACCGATAAAAGGCAGACGGCTATCTGCAAAAAAGCAGATAAGCCTCCGAAATAAACGGCAATTACACAAAGTGAAAGGCAGACTATAAGGGTGTCACCGCTGTTTTTAAAAGGGCTTTCTGTTTTCAATTTGGCAGAAGAAACCATTAAAATGCCTTCCTTTCAGGTAAAATTTGTGCGTTGCCAAAAAAGTAAAAGGGTAGTATCATATTCATAACACCTTATGGAGGAGAGATGAATATGAAAGTTACAAAGGATAAGAACAGGGTTGTGGTTGAGATTTCTAAGGATGAGCTTAAAAAGCATAACCTTACCTACAGC
>JAFWZS010000057.1 GCA_017522205.1 Clostridia bacterium | reverse complement strand
TTGGCAGAGGTAGTCGATCGTATTGACCTGAGAAGATTTCTTGCGGTAAAGGACAGCAGGATGGGTCGAGCAAGATACGATGGAATGAAATTGCTGAAAGTAATACTGTTTGCATTTATGGAAAACGGATACGCATCAACAAGACAGATAGAAAAGCTCTGCAAAAATGATATCCGATATATGTGGCTCCTTGGAGGAGATAAAGCTCCCAGTCACATGACGATAGATAACTTTATGAATTACGGACTGACAGCATCTATCGAGGAAATCTTTAACGAGATAAACAGCTACATTTTTGAAGAAGAAAAGGTTGATACGAATCACGTTTACATAGACGGAACCAAGATCGAGGCTAACGCAAACAAGTACAGCTGGGTGTGGAAAAAGAGCTGTCTTAAAAACCGTCAAAAGACCTTCACCAAGGTTACCGTTATCATCAGCGAGATGAATAAGACTCTCCTCACTCACGGAATGAAGATAGAAACAAGAGACGAGTACGCCATAGAATATCTTGAGGAGATCGCCGGGGAATACGTTGCAGTTGTCGGCATAGAGCCCTCCAAGGTAATACGCGGACGTGGGCATCACAAAAGCTGTGAAATAAGGCTTTACGACAGACTTTGTGAGTGCATAAACAAGCTGAAAAGATATTCAAAGCATATACAGATATGCGGAGACGAGAGAAACAGCTATTCCAAGACAGACACCGATGCAACCTTTATGCGGATGAACAAGGACTATATGAAAAACGATCAGCTTCTTCCCGGCTACAACGTTCAGATAGGTGTTTGCGATGAATACGTGGCAGTCTTTGACGTAAAAAGATTTGCATCTGATATGGATTGTTTTCAGCCTCTTATGGAGAGGTTTTATCGTGCATATTCAAAATACCCCGAATATCCCGTAGCAGACGCAGGGTACGGCAGCTTCAACAATTATCTGTTCTGTGAAGAGCACGGAATGAAGAAGTATATGAAGTTTACGATGTACGAAAAAGAGACAAAGGACAAAAATTTCAGAGAAGATCCATACCGAGCGGTAAACTTTCCGATCAATGAAAACGGATGTCCGGTGTGTCCCAATGGAAAAGAATTACACTATGCGGGAACAGTGCCTGTCCGCGGAAACAAATACGGAAGAACACAAGAGCAGTATCAGTGCGAGGATTGCACAGATTGTCCCCACAGAGCCAAGTGCTGCAAGGGCGACGGAAACAGAACGGTGAATCTGAACGAAGAGCTGACAAGCATACACAAAGAGGTTCTTGAAAATCTAAACTGCATTCACGGAGCACTTTTGAGGATGAACCGAAGCATACAGGCAGAGGGTGCGTTTGGAAGCATCAAATGGAACCGAGCATACTCCAGAGCAAGGAGAAGAGGACTTAAAGGACTGATTTTAGAGCTTGGACTGATTTTTTGCGGTTTTAACCTTCATAAGTACCATTTAAACAAGCTTAAAAGAGAAAAAACAGTAGCATAAAGCTTAAAAAAAGAAAAAAGTTTTCAACAGGCAAGCCGTTTTTTTGAAGAAAAACAAGGACGGTTTTGTTTTTGTACCCTTTTTTTCTCAAAACTTCACTTTTCTCTGCTTTCACATCAAAAAGACAAGGTCCACC
>JAFWZS010000006.1 GCA_017522205.1 Clostridia bacterium | reverse complement strand
ATGGTTGTTCTTCCTTTTCTGTCTCTTAGTGATAATATAGGTGAAAAAAGGATTAATTCAGCAAAGGAAAACGAAAAGGTCATTGTTGAAAATGCGTACACAAAAGCAGAAATTGAGACCGATTTGTTCGAGTATATTGTGGGCTCTGTTGCAGCAGAAATGCCTGCATCTTTTGAAATCGAAGCTCTGAAAGCACAGGCTGTAGCTTCTTACACGTATAAAAAATATCTCTACGAAAACGGCAACAGTGCCGTAAGCAGTAATCCCGAAATTCATCAGGGCTACAAGACAAGAGATGAGCTTAAAGAATTATGGGGCGAAAAATATGAGCTTTATATAGAAAAAATTGAGAATGCGGTTGAAAGTGTTTTCGGTGAATATCTTGTTAATAACGGAAAAACGGTGCCTGCTTTATATCACGCACTTTCACCCGGAATGACGGAAAGTGCAGAGCTTGTGTTCGGCTATGAGGTTAAAGCTCTGAAAAGTGTTGTTGCTCCCGGTGACAGACTTTCACCCGATTATATGAGTGAAAAGGTTTTAACAAAAGAGGAAATCTGCACTTTGGCAAAAAGCGAAACAGCCGACGGATGCATTGAGATTACGGACAGTTCTGACAGCAGATATGTAAAAAGCATTGTCATCTTCGGTAAAGAATATGACGGAAATGAAGCAAGGAAACTGCTTGGCCTTAACAGTCCTTATTTTACCGTAGAAGAAAGTGACGGTAAGTATAAATTCACTGTTTACGGAAAAGGGCACGGTGTCGGTATGAGTCAGTATAGTGCCGATTATATGGCTCGTCAGGGAAGCACGTATAAAGAGATTCTTCTGCATTTTTATTCCGACTGCAGTATTGTGAAATAAAGATTTACAAATTTAACCTTATGTAGTATAATCATTTTGTAATTCAAAAAAGAGGATGAAGAAAATGTTTGTAAGAGTAAACAGTATCGGTATGTTCGGCATGAACAGCTTCGGAGTGGGAGTTGAAGCATCAATTGAAAGAGGTCTGCCCCGTTTTGACCTTGTAGGTCTGCCTGACACAGCCGTAAGTGAATCACGTGACAGAGTGCGTTCAGCTATAAAAAACAGTGATTTTTACTATCCTGACGGCAGAGTTACCGTTAACCTTACCCCTGCAGACATCAGAAAAGAAGGCCCTGTCTACGATTTGCCTATTCTTGTATCTCTTCTTGTTGCCAGCGGTCAGATGCACTGCGACCTTAAGTACTCAGCTTTTATAGGTGAACTTTCTTTAAGCGGCAAGGTAAGGAAAATTACAGGTGCTCTTCCTATGGTTATCAAAGCTAAAGAGCTGGGAATAAAGGAAATTTTTCTACCTTTAGATAATGCAGGTGAAAGCTGTGTCGTAAATGGTATTGATGTTTACCCTGTTAAGTCCGTTCGTCAGCTTTATGACCACTTTATGGGCAAAGAAAGAATAAAAAAAGTTACTTCTGCTTACTATGCAGAATACAGACACGACCTTAACTATCTGCCTGATTTTTCAGAGGTAAAAGGTCAGTTTCAGGCTAAACGTGCTTTGGAAATCGCTGCAGCCGGCGGTCACAATATTCTTATGATCGGTCCTCCGGGTTCGGGTAAAAGTATGCTCGCTAAAAGGCTTCCTTCCATTCTTCCCGATATGACCTTTGATGAAAGCCTTGATGTGACAAAAATTTATTCAATTGCAGGTATGCTGCCCTTGAATATTTCACTTATCAGATCAAGACCCTTCCGTGCGCCTCATCACACAATTTCAACTGCCGGTCTTTCAGGCGGCGGTAGAATACCGAGACCGGGTGAAATCAGCCTTTCTCATCACGGTGTGCTTTTTCTTGATGAACTGCCTGAGTTTACAAAGATTTCAATGGAAGCTTTAAGGCAGCCCATAGAAGACGGAAAAATCACCATTTCACGAGTTTCAGGCTCACTCACCTACCCTTGTGAAATTATGCTTGTCTGTGCAATGAATCCATGTCCTTGCGGGTTTTACGGGCATCCCACAAAGAAATGCACCTGCGGCAAGGGTGTTCCGCAAAAATATATGTCCAAGGTCAGCGGTCCGCTTCTTGACCGACTTGACATTCATATTGAAGTTCCTCAGGTTGAATTCAGCAAGCTTTCAAGCGAAGAAAAAGGTGAAAGCTCAGCCGAAATCAAAAAAAGAGTAAATGCAGCAAGGCGAATTCAGACTGAGCGTTTCAAAGGCACACCTGTAACCTGCAATGCAAAAATGACACCCTCACAAACGGCTGAATTCTGTAAGCTCAGTGAAAGCGGAAAGAAGATTCTTGAACGTTGCTTTGAAACTATGGATTTATCGGCAAGAGCCTATGATAAAATTCTCAGAATTGCACGGACAATAGCCGACCTTGAGGGAAGCGCAAACATTGAAGTGCCTCACATTACTGAAGCGGTACAGTACAGGAGTCTCGACAGAAAATTTTGGAACAACTGAATAGAAATTAAAACGGCTGTCAGCTGACACTATTATTAAGTGTCGCCTCTGAACAGCCGTTTCTTTATAATGAATAATAATGAGGTACGATGTCTTCGTATGTTCCGTCCTTCATTCTGAAGCCTTCAGGTATGGTTCCGAGCTGCGTAAAGCCGAGCTTTTCATAGAGTTTGAGTGCTGCAATGTTGCTTTTTACAACTGCATTAAACTGCAGTATTCTGAAATCCAAATCCTTAGCCTTAGCAAGGCAATGAACTACTAGCTTTTCACCTATACTCATGCCTCTCAAGCTCTTTTTAACTGCATAACTGGCGTTGCAGATATGACCGCATCTACCGATATTATTTGGGTGAAGAATGTAAAGCCCTGCGATTTCTCCGCTTTCTTCATCGTAAGCCACACCTGTAAAGGACTGTTCGGAAAAGAATGCTCTGCCACTGTTTGAGTCAAGCCGCTCAAGTTGAGGAAAAGCAACACCGTCATCTACAACAGTGTTCCAGATTTCAATCATTTCCTTAAGGTCCTTTTCCTGAAATTCCCTGATTTTAATTGTCATTGTGTCTCACCCTATCTTTCATCACCGAGAACAGCGTGAGCACATTTGATTCCGTCAACGCCGGCAGAAACAATTCCGCCTGCATAGCCTGCACCCTCACCGCATGGATAAAGACCACGCACATTGGTCTGATAAATGTCGTCACGGAGAATTCTTACGGGTGAAGAGCTTCTCGTTTCAGGTGCAGTGAGGACTGCATCAGGAAGTGCAAAGCCGCTGAGCTTTTTATCCATCATAACAATTGCTTCAGCCATTGTGTCAGTTACCTTTTTAGGAAGCACCTGTCTTATGTCAGAGGGTGTTACACCGGTAGGACAGCTTGGGTTCACAAAGGAGAGCTTTGTTGATTTGCGTTCATTCAGAAAGTCACCTACGAGCTGACAAGGTGCTCTGTAGTCACTGCCACCGAGAATGAAAGCCTTCTGCTCCATAGCTCTTTGAAGCTCAAAGCCTGAAAGCACATCTTCACTCGGGAAGTCTTCAGGATAAACATTAACGAGAAGAGCTGAGTTGGAATTTTCCTTATTTCTTGCCCACTCACTCATTCCGTTAACAACAACACCTCCCTTTTCACTTGTTGCTGCAACAACTGTACCACCGGGACACATACAGAAGGTGTAAGCACCTCTCTCGTGCTTTCCGTGGCAGGCAAGCTTGTAATCTGCAGCACCGAGAGCCTTATGGCCTGCAAATGAGCCGTACTGGGATTTATCAATCATTTCTCTCGGATGCTCGATTCTTGCACCCACGGAGAAAGGCTTCTGAATCATCTGTATGCCTTTTCTGTAAAGCATTTTCACGGTATCACGGGCAGAATGACCGATTGCAAGAATAACTGTATCGGTTTCAAAATCAATGCTTCTGCCTTTTTCTTCATAGGTTACGCCCTGAATGCTTGAGTTATATACAATGATATCTGTCAGCTTTGCTTCAAATTTAACCTCACCGCCGAGAGAAATAATTTCTTCACGCATATTTTTTATAATACCGGGAAGCTTATCTGTGCCGATATGAGGCTTGCCTGAATAGAGAATTTCTTCAGGTGCACCGTGAGAGAAAAATTCAAGGAATACCTTTCGGCAAAGGGTGCTTTTTATACCGGTTGTAAGCTTGCCGTCAGAGAAGGTTCCAGCACCGCCCTCACCGAACTGAATGTTCGAGGTTTCATCAAGGATGCTTTTTGTGAAAAAGAGATTTACATCCTTTGTTCTTGCATCAACATCTCTGCCTCGTTCGAGCACAAGAGGCTTAAGACCTGCTCTTGCGAGAGTGAGAGCTGCAAAAATTCCTGCAGGACCAAAGCCTATAACAACGGGACGGAATGTGCTTTTTCTCTTGTTTTCGGGCATTTCATAGCTATAGGGTTCAACAATCTGCAGCTTGTTTGAGTTAATTCTTTTGAGAATTTTTTCCTCATCACCAACTACTTCAACATCTACTGTATAGCAGAAAAACACGTTATCCTTTTTTCTGCTGTCAACGCTCTGTCGCATTATTGTAACAGCTTTAATCTGCTCGTTCTTCAGCTTGAGAATTTTTGCTGCTGTAGCATACAAATCCTCTTTTGAGCTGTCAAGGCTCATTTTTATTTCATTGATTCTGATCATCTGTTATCACCTGTAATTATACTTTTTCCGCATAATCTTCCGCTACTCCACGCCCAGAGCAGATTGTAACCGCCGCAAAGTCCGTCAACGTCAAGAAGCTCACCTGTGCAGTAAAGACCTCTGTGTTTTTTTGACTCTAAAGTTTCACTGCTGAACTCTTTGCAGACAGCTCCGCCCGAAACAACCTGACCATCAGTAAAATCCTTTGTTCCGTTGATTTCGTGACGCCAGCTTTTACTTGTACTCACAATAAGGGAAAGTTCTTTATTGCCGAGGGTGTTAAGCTTTGCATCAGGTCTGATTCCGCACTCTTTAAGAACTGCCTCCCCTACCTTTTTCGGCATAAATCCCATAAGTAAGGTGTCAGCCGTGCCTTCGGGATTTCTTTCAGAAAGTCTTCTCAGTGTATCTTTAATAAATGAAAAATCGTAATCGGGAATAAGATCTATAGAGACAACGGGAAGTGTCTCACTATTTTTGAAGTGACGTGAGACAAAGGCTGAAAGCTGCATAACGGCAATACCCGAAAGCCCGTAATCTGCAAAGAGAAGCTCTCCCTTTTCGCTTGTCACCTGTTTTTTATCTATATAAAGACTTATTTCTGCCTTATGTCTTACACCTTTAAGAGCCTTAAAAAGCTGTGAATTTTTAACTGTCAGCTTGGTAAGTGAGGGCGAAAGCCTTGTTACGGTGTGACCGAGACTTCTGAGAAGCTCATATCCACAGAAGTTTTTCACCTGAGCCTTGGAGCCGCAGGCAAGCACCAGCTTATTGCAGAA
The DNA here is from genome assembly GCA_017522205.1 of Clostridia bacterium. Taxonomy (GTDB): domain Bacteria; phylum Bacillota; class Clostridia; order Oscillospirales; family Acutalibacteraceae; genus UBA6857. The sequence continues at coordinate 3,807 of JAFWZS010000006.1, read as the reverse complement.
GAATTCATCATTCAGCTTAAAACCATTCTCTGCTTTTTTAATCTTCGTTATTTCGCAGTCAGTAACAAATTTAACATCAAGCCTTGCACATTCAAAACGAAGAACGTCAAGGACAGTTGAAGCCTGATTGCTGAGAGGATATACTCTGCCCTCTTCATCGGCTCTTGTGTAAAGTCCCATTTCTCTGAAAAAGCTGAGATTACTCTCTGCGTCGTATTTTTGCAGAACAGACTTTGCAAAGGCATTATCACCGAAATAATTGCAATCATTAAGATTCATCATATTGCATCTGCCGTTGCCCGTTGCAAGGATTTTTTTGCCTACCCTGTCCTTTGCCTCATAGACTGTGATTTCAGCCTTTACGTTTTTTTCTTTTGCAGTTTTTGCTGCTTCGATTGCGCAGACAAGGCCTGATGCACCGCCACCGATTATTGCAATTTTCACCGTAACACCTTCTTTTTATTCACAAAGAAGCCCTCAGCCGTAACTGAGGGCGATTATAATTAAGTATAATTTTGACCGAAATCACGGTTACCGAGGAAAATGTCAAACCACATACGGAACCAGTCAACAATTCTTGTGATCATCTTTGCAACTGAATCCTTGAAGTTACCGAAAAATTCACCGGGTTTTCCTTCAATAGTATCTATAGTGAGATCTGCAAATTCAAAGAAAGCGTAATCAATATTTCCGGTAATACGAACTATAACATTTTTCAACTCTCTGGCAAGTGAAACACAGTCATACTCTTTGGCAAACTCAGTTAACTTGCTTATAAACTTATCAGTTTCAATCTTGTTATTCTTGTAAAGAGTGTTAACATTGAGATAAATAAGCAGTATGAGGTTGAATTCTGATGAATCAGCATCAGCAGTTGCCAATCTGTCTACAGGCATCGGTGCAAACTGATAGCCTTTATCTTCATTGCCGTCATTGAATATAAGATTAAGAAGACCGGGAATAGTTGCAAATTCTTCGTCTGTGATCACATTCTTCTTCAATGAGAAGAGAAGTTTGATCGGAGTGATATATGTAGTATTATAGGTCTTTGTAAGGGGTTTAAAAACGCTGAGGAAATAGTTAATGGGACCTTCACCCATAATTCTTGAGTAAGCACAACTGAGAATTGCAGCACCAACCTTTGTGCCACTCATATAATCTCTTTCAAGAAGTACACCCTCGGTTACACCGAAAAGTTTGATGAGAGTCTTGAAGTTTGATCTTGTTGCACCATAATCAATCCAGTTAGCCTGAATGCAGCTTGAAAGACCTGAAAGATCAGACACTCTTTCAAAGAAAATTGTTTCATCAGCACTTCCTGTATCATATTGAGCGCCTGCGCTGTTTTCAATTGTAACTATACGGTCATATTCCTTATTAGTGAATACGTTTCCGCTTACCGTTGCGAAATTAGGATCAAGAACCTTACCGATAGTGTTGATAAGGCTTACAGCGTTCTTGTCAGTATAGAATCTGTAACCCGAATAAATACGCTTAAGCATTCTCAGCATAAGCATATTGGTGTTTGCAACGAGAAGGTTGATATCACTCTTGCTGATATCAGTAATAATCTCATTGGGATCACCCTTCGGAAAATCATCAGGATGAGCTGTGAGATTATCCCATAAAAACGGCTCTCTCTGACCGAAAATCGAAGCAAGAGGCATACCGAGAACTGTAAGCTGCTTTTTGTGAGATGTTTTTGAATATATAGGTTCTCCGAACATGTCAACCAAAGGCACACCATCTTCACCCAGAACCTGTACATACTCACCATCTGTCGGATTAACTTTAGTTATAGCTTCTATAAACTCGGGACCGTCGAGTGATTGGAGAGAAACAGAGTTCGTGATACCGAGCGCATCATAAATACCTGACGTTGCTATCGGATCATCTTCCTTTGATATTTCACTCTCTTTGGCGTTATTGAGGTAGCTCACTTCAGTAACTGTTTCAAGATACAGAGCATTTACGGCAATAGTACAACACGAAAAAATCATGATTATTGCCAGGAACACGCTTAAAAGCTTTTTCATGCGCTGTTACACTCCTTAATTAAATATTTATACGAGGATAGTTTACCATTAAACGGCATTATTGTCAAGGAAATAACACACTACTTTTTATAATTTTTTTATGTTTCACACGGATTTCAAAAAATGTGTTGAATTTTAAGTTAATTTAAGTTATAATACTACTGCAATTACCCTATCTTAGAAAATACGGAGGTAAAATATGTCAACTCAACTCAACAAAAAATACGGTCTGCTTACAGCTATCTGTACCGTAGTCGGCACTGTTATCGGTAGCGGTGTCTTCTTCAAAGCAGAAAAAATTCTCACTGAAACCGGCGGTAATCTTCCTATCGGTATTCTCGCATGGATTCTCGGCGGTCTCATTATGGTAATCTGCGCTTACGCATTTTCCATTCTCGCAACAAAGTATGAAAAGGTCAGCGGTATCGTAGACTATGCTGAAGCTCTCGTAGGTAAGAAATACGCTTACTTTATGGGCTGGTTCCTTGCTCTTCTTTACTACCCCACACTTACATCAGTTCTTGCGTGGGTAAGTGCAAGATACCTTTGCGTACTTATCGGCTGGGACATCACAGGTCCTCAGTGTATGACGATTTCAGGAACACTTCTTGTTACTATCTTTGCTCTTAATACACTTGCCCCGAAGCTTGCAGGTAAATTCCAGGTTTCAGCAACCTTTATCAAGCTCATCCCCCTTTTCCTTATGGCAATTGTCGGTACAATCAAGGGCCTTTCAAACGGACTTCTTATTGAAAACTTCACAACAGTTGTTAACGAAGACATTTCAACTGCAAGCGGTCTTTTCAAGGCTGTTGTTGCTACTGCCTTTGCTTATGAAGGCTGGATCTGTGCAACATCAATCAACGCAGAGCTGAAGGATGCAAAGAAGAATCTTCCCAAGGCTCTCGTTATCGGTACTCTTATCATTGTTGCAGTGTATATCACCTACTACATCGGTCTTGCCGGCGGCATTAAAAATGAAGTTATCATGGCAGGCGGCGAAGCAGGTGCAAAAATTGCTTTCTCAGCTGTTTTCTCAAAGTTTGCAGGTACTCTCCTGTTTGTATTCGTTGTTATCTCTTGTCTCGGTACACTCAACGGTCTTACACTTGGTTGTTCAAGAGCTTTCCACGCTGTTGCTTCACGTGACGTTGGTCCCAAGCCAGAAATTTTCAAGCAGGTTGACCCCGCAACAAATATGCCTGCAAACTCAAGCATCATAGGTCTTTTCATCAGCGCACTGTGGCTTCTCTTCTTCTATGGCTCACAGCTTGGCGAACCCTGGTTCGGACCTTTCTCCTTCGACTCATCCGAGCTTCCCATCATCACAACATACGCTATGTACCTTCCCATCTTCTTCAACATGCTTCGCAAGGGTAAGGATCTCGGCGTAATGAAGGGTAAGGTTGCTCCCGTTCTTGCAATCATCGGCTCAATCTTTATGGTTATTGCTGCTATCTTTGCACACGGCATATACCCCTACGAAGCAGCAAAAGCAAACGGCACATTTTCTCTTCCCGTTCTCTTCTACCTCATCACTTACATAGTGATTATGGCAGTTGGTGCACTCTTTATGAAGAGTAAGAAAAGCAAATAATTATTAAGCAAAAAAATTCAAAGGCTGTTGCATAACGCCGACACCCCATAAGGAAGTATTTCTTTAAAATGTGAACTAACCGCACAATAATGCGTTAAAAGCCACCGATATGCGTCAGCATTATCGGTGGCTTTTGCCTTTTCTTGCACAATTATTTCGCATTTTAAAGTGCTT
>JAFWZS010000056.1 GCA_017522205.1 Clostridia bacterium | reverse complement strand
CTTAATAAAATGCTTGAAATTGCGAGATGATAAAATGAATACAGATATTGTAATAGTGGGCAGCGGTGTGGCAGGTCTTTACTGCGCGCTTAATCTGCCTGAATATAAAAAGATTACTATTGTAACCAAAGATGAAGCTCCTAAAAGTGATTCTTTCCTTGCACAGGGCGGTATATGTGTGCTTCGTGACGAGGCTGATTTCAAAGCCTTCTATGAAGACACAATGAGAGCAGGTCACTACGAAAATAATCCTGATTCGGTAGAAATTATGATTCGTTCCTCTCAGGAGGTAATAAGAGACCTTGTTTTCTTCGGTGTAAAATTTGAAAAAGACGGTGAAGAATTTACATATACCCGTGAGGGTGCCCACTCAAATCCAAGAATACTTTTTCACGAGGATGAAACTGGCAAGGAAATCACACAGAATTTACTTAATACCGTAAGAAACAGAAGAAATATTACCCTGATAGAAAACTTTACAATGGTGGACCTTATCTGCTATAATAACGAATGTACAGGAATAATCGGTAAAGACAGTAAGGGTGAGTTTGTGAGCATCACCGCTGACTACACCGTTCTTGCAACAGGCGGTATCGGTGGTCTGTTTAAGCATTCAACCAATTACCGACACCTTACGGGTGATGCTCTTGCAGTGGCCCTTAAACACGGAGTTAAACTGCAACACATTGATTACATACAGATTCATCCCACCACTCTTTACACAAAAAAGAACGGCAGAGAGTTTTTAATTTCTGAATCCGTCAGAGGTGAAGGAGCGATTCTTCTTAATTCAAAGGGAGAAAGGTTTGTAAATGAGCTTCTTCCGAGAGATGTTGTGGCAAATGCAATTTTTGACGAGATGAAAAAAGAAGGCAGTGAACATGTGTGGTTGTCTCTTTCTCCCATACCTGAAGAAGAAATAAAAGCTCATTTTCCGAATATTTATCAGCATTGTCTTGAAGAAGGCTACGATGTAACCAAAGAGCCTATTCCGGTTGTGCCTTCACAGCACTACTTTATGGGCGGTATTGATGTTGATAAGTTCAGTAAAACATCAATGGAGCGTCTTTATGCTGTGGGTGAAACCGCCTGTAACGGTGTACACGGTAAAAACAGACTTGCAAGTAATTCACTTCTTGAAAGTCTTGTTTTTGCAAAGCGTGCCGCCGGTCATATGGTAAATAATTATATTTCGTCAGAAAACAAAAGAGAAATAAAAATAGACCCGTCACAGTATGACGGATACGAAGAAAAATATAAAAATGCAGTTCTCGAAGCAATAGAAAAGGAGAAGAAAAAATGAACAGTATTACAATGAAGCTTAATGCAGATAATCTCATTTTGAGCGCCTTACAGGAAGATATCACAAGTGAAGACATTACAACCAATTCAGTTATGCCTTGCCATCAGCTCGGTGAAGTTGAGCTTATATGTAAGGAAGACGGCATTGTTGCAGGTCTTGATGTGTTCAAAAGGGTTTTTGAACTCCTTGATGAAAAGACTGAATTTGATTTCAGCTGTAAGGATGGAGATGCCGTTAAGAACGGTCAGAAGCTCGGAACTGTAAAAGGTGACATCAGAGTTCTTCTTTCAGG
>JAFWZS010000055.1 GCA_017522205.1 Clostridia bacterium | reverse complement strand
TGCAAATCTTTGTATAGTCTTTTCAGCATAAAGATCGGTACAGTATTCAGCTGCAAGAACAACATCCTTTTCTCTCGGAAGGATATTGAATGTCAGATCACATTTCGCATTGGTTGTGGATAAGGGGATGAGTTCAACCTTTTTATCACCAAAGGTAATGTCTGTCATTTCATAGCTCTGGTAAGCGAGCATAACATCATAAAGCGGATTTCTGCCACCCACTTCAATATTCAGCTTCTTTACAAGTTCACCAAAAGGATAGTTCTGATTATCTATCGCTTCTATTGAACCGTCTCTGATTTCTCCCAGCAGTTCTTCCACCGTCTTATTTCCCTCGGGCTTACTTCTCAGAGCGATCGTATTAACGAACATTCCGACTGTTTCAAGGAAGTGACTGCTTCTTCCGCTTATGGGTGTTCCTACAACGATATCTTCATTACCTGACAGTTTTGAAAGAAGTATGCTGAAGCACGCCATGTAATATACATATGGCGTTATCCCTCTTCCTTTACATTTCTCTTCTATTCTCTCATGAAGGCTTTTTTCTATCACTTCATAGATATTACTTCCCTCAAAGCTCTGCTGAGCTCCTCTGGGATAATCTGTCGGCAATTCAAGCGTCGGTACCTCTTCACTGAATACACTCAGCCAATACTTATCGTTGTCTTCGGTATATCCGTCCGTTACTGCAAATTCTCCGTACTGCACCGCTGCTTCAGGTAATTCTCTGCCCATATACAGTTCATTGAGTTCCCTGAAGAATACGGGCATACTTTCTCCGTCAAAAATGATATGGTGGAGATCTATTACTACCGTTTCGTTGCTCTGTCCTACACGTACAAGCGGTGCTTTGCTCAGGTCAAAGGCTTTTGCGAAGCTGTTGATTCCCTCTTCGGATAATTCTTCTACTGTTATCCTTGCCTTTTCTTCTATTACCTGAACTATCTCACCGTTTCTGTTCTCAAAGTGAGTTCTTAAGCTTTCGTGTCTTTCTATGAGCTTGTTTACTGCTTTTTCAAGCCTGCTCATATCAATATTCTCTGCTTTGAATGCATAGGTAACATTGTAATGTGTTGATTCGGGAGCGAGCATTTGTGCTGTATATACTCGCATCTGGGCTGCTGTGGCAGGAATAACACTGCCGTATTCTGCTTTGATATATACTGTTTCTTTTTCTTCCAGCTTTTCTGCAAGCTCATGTATATCTTTACATGCAAAAATTGTCTTTACCGATACATCATAGCCTTTTGCTTCAAGTCTTGCCGTCAGCTCGATTGATTTAAGACTGTCTCCGCCGATGTCAAAAAAGTTGTCAAGGACACTTACTTTTTCTGTGCCGAGTACATCCTCTACACATTCGACAAGTGCTTTTTCTTGTTCCGTTTCAGGGGCAATATATTCTGTTTCTGTACTGATGTTTTCAAGGTTAATTTCAGGTAATGCATTTCTGTTTGCTTTACCGCTTGAGGTAAGAGGCATCTCTTCGAGATGGGTAAAAATATGGGGCACCATATATTTGGGCAAATTAACGGAAAGAAGAGAACGAAGCTCTTTTGCAGATAGGTATTCACCTGTATAGAAGGCGCAGATAAGCTGTCTGTCTTCTTTGTCTTTTCTGACGACAACTACTGCTCTTTCTATTCCTTTCACCGACTGAAGAGCACTTTCAATTTCACCGAGCTCTATTCTCAGTCCTCGGATTTTTACCTGGAAGTCGCTTCTTCCGACAAAAACAATATTTCCGTCTTCTCTGTAGTATGCGTTGTCACCTGTTCTGTACAGCTTACCTTCGCCAAAGGGATTGTCTATGAACTTTTCTGCTGTCTGTTCAGGACGGTTCAGATAACCTGCCGATACTGAATCTCCGGCAATGCAAAGCTCACCTGTTACTCCGACGGGTACAGGATTAAGATATTTGTCTAATATATATACCTGTGTATTTGCCATAGGTTTACCGATAGTGACATCAGCATCCGTTATTTCGGCATTTGTTACCCATACTGTCGTTTCTGTGGGGCCGTAGATATTGAATATCTTTGCATCGGTAATTTCTTTCAGTTCTTTAACTATACTGCTGTCAAGTGCTTCACCGCCAAGAATGATAACCCTGAATTTTTTGAGATAGTCAAGCTGTCCCTTATGCGACATAAGAGACTTCATTTTTGTTGGTGTTGTCTGCAGTATATCTGCCGGATGTTTCTCTATCAGCTCACTTAATTTGCTCTGAAGTTTTGCCTGATTCTCATCTGCAAGAACTATCTCCATACCGTTTGCAAGGGGCAACAGACTTTCTGTTACAAAGATATCAAAGCCTACGGTTGTGACGGAAAGGATGCTTCTGCAGTCTTTTCCTGTTATTCCGTAACAAACATTCTTTTCGTTACTGCTTACATAGTTTACAACATTTCTATGGGTTAGCAACGTACCTTTAGGTTTACCTGTTGAACCTGATGTGTAGATACAGTAGCATATATCTTCACTGCTCATATCCATCTTCGGGTTAGTTGTATTTGTACTGTTTAAAAGTTCACTGATATTTTCCTTTGTTATGCAGAGTTTTGCTCCGCTGTCAGAAAGCATATACTCCATTCTATCCTGAGGATAATCCGGGTCTATCGGCAGATATGCTGCTCCTGTTTTGAGTATACCCAGCATTGCCGATAAAAGATAACTCTTTCTCGGCAGCATAAGTCCTACTATATCGCCCTTGCCTATGCCTTTTTCCATAAGTGAATGGGCGATTCTGTTCGCTTCTTCATTGAGTTCTCTGTATGTCAGGGTTTTGTCTGTTGCTGTTACTGCAATACTGTCTGAATTCTTTTCGGCCTGCTCTTCAAAAAGCTCGTGAACGCACTTGTCCTTTGGGTAGTCTGCTGCTGTTTCGTTGAACTTGTGGAGCAGTTTTTTCTCTTCTTCGCTTAAAACATCAACATCCTTGATAATCACATTTTCATCGAGAGCTTTTTCAAGTAGTTTTATGAAGCTGTCTGCAAATCTTTGTA
>JAFWZS010000054.1 GCA_017522205.1 Clostridia bacterium | reverse complement strand
TAAGGGTTCCCGTTTTTGAACATACCGAGCTTTTCCAGAGAGGTGTAGGCGACACAACAGACGTTGTGCAGAAGGAAATGTATACCTTTGAGGATAAGGGCGGCCGTTCAATTACTCTTCGTCCCGAAGGAACTGCAGGTGTTGTACGTTCATACCTTGAGCACGGTCTTTTCAATGAGCCTGCTCCCATGAAGCTTTGCTACACAATTTCCTGCTACCGCTACGAAAAGCCTCAGGCAGGCAGACTTCGTGAATTCCATCAGTTCGGCTGTGAATGCTTCGGTACAGCTTCACCCTCTGCAGATGCTGAGGTTATTTCACTTGTGAATGACATCTTTACTTATCTCGGACTTAAGAATTACGACATTCAGATTAACTCAATCGGCTGTCCCGAATGCAGAAAAAATTATCACGAGGCTCTGAAGAACTACTTCGAAAGCAAAAGGGCTGACCTTTGCGGAACCTGCAATGACAGGCTTGACAGAAACCCCATGAGAATTCTTGACTGCAAAAGTCCAGTATGCTCAGAGATTGCAAAGGATGCTCCAAAGGTTACAGATTATCTCTGCGACGAGTGTAAAAACCATTTTACAAGCGTTCAGGCATATCTTGACGCAATGGGCATAAAGTACACAGTCAATCCTACAATTGTGCGTGGTCTTGACTACTACACAAAAACTGTTTTCGAGTTCGTTTCAAACGAAATCGGTGCTCAGGGCACAATCTGCGGCGGCGGACGTTATGACGGTCTTGTTGAAGAGGTTGGCGGACCGAAGACACCTGCTCTCGGCTTTGCGATGGGTCTTGAAAGACTTATGCTTCTTCTCAAGGCACAGAATGTACCTTTCCCCGAGGAAAAGAAGTGCGATCTTTACATCGCTTCAATGGGCGATGCGGCAAACATCAAGGCTTCTCAGATTGCAACCGACCTTCGTCAGGAAGGCTTCACAGTTCTTTATGACGTGGTTGGCCGTTCCGTAAAGGCACAGATGAAGTTTGCCAACAAAATCGGAGCAATGTTCACTGTTGTTCTCGGTGACAGCGAGCTTGAAGAAGGCAAGGCAAAGCTCAAAAATATGGAAAGCGGCGAGGAAAAAGAAATTTCCGTGGAAGCTTTCGACGAAGAATTTATGCGTATTTCCATCAATGAAAGCCTCAAAGAGCTTACTGATTTAGGCTATGAATCAAACATTGATGTTGAATCAATATTAAACGGAAATTTATTCTGATAAGGAGTTAAAATTATGGATTTTATGACAGGACTTAAAAGAACCGACTACTGCGGCACTTTCACCGCAAAGGATTGCGGCAGAGAAGTTGTTGTTGCAGGCTGGGTACAGAGACAAAGAGACCTTGGCGCTCTCATTTTCGTTGACCTCAGAGACAGAACAGGTATTGTTCAGCTTGCTTTCGATGACACAACCGAAAGAGAAGTTTTCAACAAGGCTTTCTCAGTAAGAAGCGAATTTGTGCTTATGGCTAAGGGTACAGTCAGAGAGCGTTCATCAAAGAATATGGATATTCCCACAGGTGAGGTTGAAATTTTTGTAACTGACCTTCGTGTGCTTTCAAAGAGTGAAACACCTCCCTTTGAAATTATCGAAAACTGCCCCACAGCAGAGCTTACAAGACTTAAGTACCGTTATCTTGACCTTCGCCGTCCCGACCTTCAGGGCAATATTCTTATGCGCCACAGAATCACAAAGATTACCCGTGACTACTTTGACGAAAACGGTTTCATTGAAATTGAAACCCCGATGCTCATCAAGTCAACTCCCGAAGGCGCAAGAGACTTCCTTGTTCCCTCAAGAATTCACAAGGGCAGCTTTTACGCACTTCCTCAGTCACCTCAGCTTTACAAGCAGCTTTCAATGGTTGCAGGCTTTGACAGATATATGCAGATTGCACGTTGCTTCCGTGACGAGGACCTTCGTGCAGACCGTCAGCCTGAATTCACACAGATTGACCTTGAAATGAGCTTTATTGATAAGGAAGACATTCTCTCTCTTATCGAAGGCTTTATGAAGAGAGTATTCAAGGAAGCTCTCGGTGTAGAAATTGAAACACCCCTTCCGAGACTCACATATAAAGAGGCTATGGAGCGCTACGGCTCAGACAAGCCCGACACAAGATATGCTATGGAAATCACCGACATCAGCGATGTTGTGGCTGACTGCGGCTTCGGTGTATTCAGCGGTGCTGTTGCAAATGGCGGTAAGGTTGCTGCAATAACAGCTAAGAACGCTTTCTCAGTTCTTACAAGAAAAGAAGTTGATAAGCTTACTGAAGAAGCAAGAGGCATCGGTGCAAAGGGTCTTGCGTGGGCAAGAATTGCAGAAGACGGCACAGTTGCTTCATCCTTCGCTAAGTTTATGACAGAGGACGAAATGAACGCAATAAAAGAAAAATGTGGCGCAGAAAACGGCGATGTTATCCTCATTGTTGCAGATAAGAAGGACCTCACTCTTTCAGTTCTCGGCTCACTTCGTCAGATTGTCGCAAAGAAACTTGATATTATTCCCGAAGATAAGTACAACCTTCTCTGGGTTGTCGAATTCCCGTTCTTTGACTGGGATGAAGAAGCAGGTCAGTTTGTTGCTATGCACCATCCGTTTACTTCACCTCTTGATGAGTGCCTTGAATATCTTGAAACAGACAAGGCTCAGGTAAGAGCAAACGCATACGACCTTGTTCTTAACGGCATTGAGCTCGCAAGCGGTTCAATCAGAATCACCAATCCCGACCTTCAGAAGAGAATCTTTAATCTCCTCGGTCTTACTGGCGAAGAGGCACATGAAAAGTTCGGCTTCCTCACAGATGCGTTCAAGTACGGTGCACCTCCTCACGGCGGTATAGGCCTCGGTCTTGACAGACTCGTTATGCAGATGTTAAAGCTTGAAACTCTCCGTGACTGTATCGCATTCCCGAAGGTACAGAACGCAAGCGAGCCTATGACAGAGTGTCCTGCAAAGGTTGACCTTGACCAGCTTACAATGCTTGGCATTGAGTGCATTGACGCTGAATAATTCTGATTTTCATCTTCTCACGTGTAAACACTGCACGTGAGAAGATTTTTTTGCTTTTATAATACATTTTTAATAATTAATTGGGCTTTTTTAGTTGACAGAAAAGCCAAAAGGTAGTATCATATAATCTGTATAATGATGTAATTATGTCTTAGTATAAATAATCTGAATTTGAAGGAGCTCGGCTGAAATGAAAAAAGTTCTGACACTTGTTTTGGCAATTATTATGTTAATGGCTCTTGCTGTTTGTCCTGTTTCTGCAATAAATAATTATACTTCTACTTTCATTCCGAAACTCGATCCCGGTGAAACAAGAAGAGAAACAGAATACAGCTATGCGTGGCTTGACCAGCTTATCGTAAGAGATGATGCAACAAGCGTTGTTCCCGCGACTATCATACCCAGACCCGATGACTATCCTTACAGTCATACTTACGAGGAGTTCATTGAGGAGGTAAAGCAGTATGCTGACCTCAATGACCTTAACGAAAATACAGTTGCTTCCTCTTATGAAGAAATGATGAAGCTCGTTTATTATACCGTTGTTGCTCTCGGTATGACTGACGAATACGAGGTAATGGAAGAATATCTCCGTTCATACGGTATCAGACTTCCCGACGAACCCGACGGTCAGGATAAAATCAACATTGCCGTTGTTTATGCGGCTCTAAAATATGATGCAGTTTACACTCTCTATGGCAAGGATGTAGCAATCCCCGTAGGTGTTGACCTTGACAGTGCAAGCGTAATTATCTTCTCAGCACTTTCAGGAATTATACTTCCCTCAGGAGTAACAAGCTTCCCCGGTCTTGCAGTTCATACTGTAAAGAACTATGTAAAAGAGTTTGAAGATCTTCCCGTTAGTAAGAATCCCGATGCTGCAGAGGTTTTCTACTGGGTAAAGGTAATTACAGCTTCATCAGTTGACAGTAATGACGACGAAATCGGCGACTACGAGCTGCCGAAAATGGCTTATGACAAGGTTGACCCCGAGGATAAGGAATATGTTGATTATTCATATTTTGCAACAATTCTCAACACAGCCTATGATGTTACTCTTGACCCCGAAGCTCTTGAAAATGCAGATAAAGAGGGCGGAGAGACTGCAATTCCCAAGCTTATTCTTGAAACAATGCTTTCAGAAAAGAACGTGAGAATGAGCAGCAGCATGAACACCAAGGAGCTCTTTGATCTTGCTTGTGAAAACGGCTGCTTCAACCTTGAAGAAGAATTCCATTCAGATGTTTTCTTCTATGACATCACAGTTGCTCAGGAAAGAACCAAGATGTGGTTTACACCTTTCTCAGTTGCAGATCAGCTTGAAGGCGGCAACTCAAAGGCAACAACAATGACACTTAATGGCAGTCTTACAGGTCATAACAAGACAACGAGCGTTGCCCTTGACCCTGCAAAGGCTAAAGAAACAATCGTGCTTACAGTTGATTATAACGATGGAATCAGAAATCAGCAGGCAACATATACCTTCAATATTATCAAGGATAAGGCCCTTAACGGTGTAAAAGTTGAAAGCGATAAGAGTATGGTTCAGGCTTTCCAATCAATGGCAGATGCAGCTAATCCCTCAGGCAACGAAAAGGTTGAGGAAATTCTTGGCGGTGTTGTTGATTATGCACAGAACGAGCTTCCCGAATTTTCAACCACTCCTCAGGGCGACATTCTTACAACCTTCGGCAATTCTCAGAATGAAGTTCCCTCAGACAGTTCATCAGGTTACGATGGCGGATACGAGTTCGGTTACCTTCAGGATCTTCTTGACGGAAAATATGCAACAGATGCTGACGGCAACATTCTCACTACAAAGGGTGCTTCATTTATCGGTGTTGATGATGAAAGAAACGATTCAATAATCAACAAGGCAACAACGGTTGTAAAGGAAAATCCCGAAATAGTTGCAGCTCCCACAAGTGTAATTGCTCTTGGTGCACTTGCAGGTTATCTTATGATGAAGAAGCACCGTGACACTGAAATGCTTGCTCTTCAAAGTGAAGAAGAAAACGAAACAGAAGAATAAAACTTGAAATAAACCTCAGAACCAATGTGTAAAAGCATTGGTTCTTTTTGCTTAAGTTGTCGGGTATAATCCGAAACAGCCTGAAAGCGATATTTTTAAAGGCTTTTCGGCGTATCGCCCTCGAAAGGCGTCAGCCTTTCATCGTTCTCAGCCACCAAAAATCCAAATAAAAATCTTCACTTTCAGGTCGAAGATTTTTTGAATAACGGATTTTTGTGGGGCTTGAGGCACAAAACGCAGTAAATCCTTTCGTATTTACAAGTATTTTAACAATAGATTGGCGGAAATCCGTATTCAAAAAAACTGTTTCAGACTATGCCCGCCAACTTAAAAAAATAATAAAAATACATTAAAATATGCAATATTATACTTGACTTATTATGCAATTTGTTTTAAAATATACAAGATGGTTATATTATGTGTTGTATTATACACATTTTACAATCACAAGATAATGTGTTCATTATCATTCGGGTAACATTACTGTAATTCTTTTGATGAAAGCAAAATATTAGTGTTAATTGAAATTGAAGCTAATTTTTAAAAGAAGGAGGTGCTGCTACTTTGGATTGGACTAAAACAATTATAATTGCTGCGATTTGTGCTGCAGTTTTTGGTGTTATAGGTTTTGTAATCGGTGAATTACACAGAAAGAAGACTGCTGAAGGTCTTATAGGCTCAGCCAATGAAGAGGCTACCCGCATTGTAAACCAGGCGGTTACTGAAGCTGAAACCAAAAAACGTGAAGCTGTAATTGAAGCAAAGGATGAAATTCATAAACTCAGAAATGAAACTGAACGTGAACTCAGAGAAAGAAGAAATGAGGTTCAGCGTCAGGAGAGAAGAATAATCCAGAAAGAGGAAAGTCTTGACAAGAAGACTGAAACTCTTGAGAAAAAAGAAGAACAGCTTGATGAAAAAATCAAGCAGGCTGAAAGCCAACTTTCCGAAGCAGAAAGCATCAAAAGAAGTCAGTTAGAAATGCTTGAAAAAATCTCGGGATATACAAAAGAACAGGCTAAGGTTGACCTTCTTGCAACCCTTGAAGAATCTCTTAAAAGAGAAAAGGCTGTCAAGATTATGGAATATGAGCAGTCTCTTCGTGAGGAATCAGAAAACCTTGCAAGAGAAATTGTTACAACTGCAATTCAGCGTTGTGCTGCTGACCATGCATCCGAAGCAACTGTTTCTGTTGTACCTCTTCCCAATGATGAGATGAAGGGCAGAATTATCGGCCGTGAAGGCAGAAACATCAGAACACTTGAAACAATCACCGGCGTTGACCTCATTATCGACGACACACCGGAAGCAATTACACTTTCAAGCTTTGATCCCGTTCGCAGAGAGGTCGCAAGAATTACTCTTGAAAGACTTATCGCAGACGGAAGAATCCATCCGGCACTTATTGAGAAAATTCACGAAAAGGCAAAGCGTGAGGTTGAACAGACCTGCAAGCAGGCAGGTGAAAGAGCAGTTATTGATGCCGGCGTAAACGGTGTTCATAACGAGCTTGTTAAGCTTCTCGGTCGTCTTAAGTACCGTACCAGCTACGGTCAGAACGTTCTCAACCATTCACTTGAGGTTTCCTATATTGCAGGTCTTATGGCTGCTGAGCTTGGCGTTGATCCGAAGCTTGCAAGAAGAGCAGGTCTTCTCCACGATATCGGTAAGGCTGTTGACCATCAGCAGGAAGGCTCACATATTGAGCTCGGTGTTGAGTACGCAAAGAAGTATAAGGAAAATGAAACCGTTATCAATGCAATTCACGCACACCACGGTGACGTTGAACCTAAGAGCATTGTTGCTTGTCTCGTTCAGGCTGCTGACGCAATTTCAGCTGCAAGACCCGGTGCAAGAAGAGAAAATCTTCAGAACTACATCAAGCGTCTTGAAGCTCTTGAGCAGATTTCAGAATCCTTCAAGGGCGTTGAAAAAGCCTTTGCAATTCAGGCAGGACGTGAAGTTCGTATTCTTGTTAAGCCTGAGGTTGTCAGCGACGAAGAGATGACACTTGTTGCACGCAACATCGTTGAAAAAATCGAACAGGAGCTTGAATATCCCGGTCAGATTAAGGTTAACCTTATCAGAGAAACAAGAACTGTTGACTACGCAAAATAAATAGGGACTGCCCATTAAGCGCAGACCAAAAAGCAAAAAAAACAAATCATACAGGTATTTTAAGTTTTAACAATACTTTAAAATACCTGTATCTTTTTAAGTCGCATATTGCATTTCAGATTTTATGAAATAATTTTTTGCTTTTTTAGACGTTTTTTCACCCGCTCGGAGTACCTGTGTACGCCTTCGGGGTGAAGAAAACGCCTTCTGCATCTGAATGGTCAGCCCCTTACTCGGAGCAAAAATATGGAAATTTTATTTGAAGACAAAGAGCTGATTGTTGTCATAAAAGAAAGAGGGCTTCTTTCTGAAGAAAACCCCGCAAAACCCAATATGGTAACATCGCTCAGAGAACTTACAAAAAGCGAAATCTATCCCGTTCACCGTCTCGATAAAGATGTGGGCGGTGTAATGGTCTATGCAAAGTCGAAAAAGGCCGCTTCTGAGCTTTCAAAGCAGGCGGGGGACAGAACGATGAAGAAAACCTACCTTGCTTTTATTCACGGAACACCCGAAGAAAAAAGCGGTATGCTGGAAGATTTACTCTTTTTTGATAAAAGCAAGAACAAAAGCTTCGTTGTAAAAAAAGAGAGAAGGGGAGTCAAAAAGGCTCTGCTGCAGTATGAGGTAATTTCAGAAAAAGACGGTAACTCTCTTGTTGAAGCGGAGCTTCTCACCGGCAGAACTCATCAGATAAGAGTGCAGTTTGCTTCACGTAAAATGCCGCTTTTCGGTGACAGAAGGTACGGTGCAAGAGATGAAAGCAAAATCATTGCCCTGTGGTCAAAGGAGATTTCTTTTGTCCATCCCGAAACAAAAGAAAGAATGACTTTCCGGAAGCTCAGCGACGAAGATATTTTCAATATATAAAAACAACAGAGAGCGATCATAAAGATACGCTCTCCATTGTTTTGTAGCAAAAATTCTCCATCAGGGATACATATGTTTAATATAAATAAAAAGTGCGTTCCAACAAACGGAACGCACGAAAAATGCGCCGTCATTTGTTGTCACGCAAAATCATAAATTACACCACAGGCATATTTATATAGGCGCACTTTTACCAAGAAAAGTGTACCTGTGATGTAATTGCGTGACATCAATAATATAGCACAGTTCCGGAGAAAAATCAATATAAAAAAAGAAATCCCTGCACTTTTTCGGTGTAGGGATTATTCGCATAGAATTATTATATTTACAAGTAATTAAACAAAAACTTTCAAATATAAATTATGCTTCTTCTTTCATCTTTGCAAAGCATTCGCTACAGAAAACATCTCTGCCTTCTGTGGGCTGGAAAGGAACCTTAGCCTCGCCGCCGCAGCTAGCGCAAGTAGCGATAAACATTTCTCTTGCGGGCTTAGCAGCATTCTTGCGTGCATCACGGCAAGCCTTGCAACGCTGGGGTTCGTTCTGGAAACCTTTTTCAGCATAGAATTCCTGCTCGCCTGCAGTAAAGATGAAGTCTGCGCCACATTCTTTGCATTTGAGTGTTTTGTCTTCGTACATGATTTTTTACCTCACTTGATTAAATAGATAGCCCTTTGTCGGAATTGCACCGATTAGAATCTCACTTGAGTCGGGGCAGATTTTTAAAAGTTATTTCCCAATTTTTCACGCAGCTTTTTCCTTGCTCTCTGAAGGGCACTATCTACAGCTTTCGGTGAAAGATTGAGCTTTTCAGCAATATCGCCGTATGATATGCCGGTAAGATAAAGCATAAGCACATCCTTTTCCTGCTTACTGAGATGTTCTTCTATAAGAGAAGAAATCAGCTTTGCACCGCTTTCTGAAAGAATAAGGTTTTCGGGAGTGTCGGGATGAGCAGAGGTCTCGCTGATTTGTTCAAGAGAAACCAGGAGAGAATCGGGAATACGTTTTGTGGAATTGAGCTTTCTTAAAGCTGAAAGAATCTTGTTGCGGATGCAACGGGAAGCATAGGTAAGAAAGGTGGCGTTTTCATTTTCACGGTAAGAATAAACCGCAGAAAGAAAACCGATCATACCTTCCTGAGAAAGGTCGGCACACTCCTCACTGTCTGAAGTGAAGGTGGATGCAATTGCAAAGGAAACCTTGCCGTATCTGAGGCTGAGCTCACTGATAGCCTTGGTATCATTATTCTGTGAAAGAATGACAAGCTTTTCGTCGCTGAGAGCAGAATAATTAACCATTTAAGCTTCCTTCCAACATATACATTAATCCAACATAATCTTAATATCATTATAATAATATAAAATTTTTTCTTTGTCAATTGAATTTTTATACAAATTGTACAATAAGTTTTTGGTGGAATATAACATAGTCTTTGGTACAATTGTCATAAATGTATATTATAACTGTACAAAATTACTAAAACAAAAAACAGATTGCGTTTTAAGCAATCTGTGTTTTGAACAATTATTATTTTATGATGCCGCCGCCTACAACATAATCGCCGTCGTACATAACAAGCGACTGCCCCTTGGCGATTGCTCTTACCGGCTCGTCAAACTCAACGAAGAGAGTGTCCTCGTCTGTCTGATGCACCGTTGCCCATTGCTCCTGATGCTTATAGCGCACCTTTGCCTTAACTCTTACAGACGAACTGATTTTATCAAAGGGGATAAGGTTGATATTTTTTGCCACAAGGGTCTTAGTGAAAAGGCTCTCGTTGTCGCTGAGAATAACACGGTTATTTGCTACATCCTTTTCACACACATACATCGGTGCAGGAAGAGCAAGACCGAGCCCCTTTCTCTGTCCCACTGTGTAACGGATAATGCCTTTATGTTCACCCAGAACCTTTCCTTCTCTCGTCACAAAGTTACCGTAGGGATAGGTCTTACCTGTGCGTTTTTCAATAAAAGCGGCATAATCACCGTCGGGAACAAAGCAGATGTCCTGACTGTCTTTTCGGTTCGCATTTATAAAGCCGAGGTTTTCGGCAATTTCTCTTATCTCACTTTTACAGAGATTACCCAAAGGAAAAACCGAATGAGAGAGCTGCTGCTGATTAAGCACATAAAGCACATAGCTCTGGTCCTTCCCCGTATCAGCGCCTTTTTTGAGAAGAAATCTGCCGTTTGTGTCCTTTTCAATGATTGCGTAGTGTCCCGTGGCAATGTTATCATAGCCACATTCCTCAGCTTTTCTCAGCATAAGGTCAAACTTCATATGCTTGTTGCAACACACGCAGGGGTTAGGCGTTTCACCTTTTTCATAAGATGAGAGGAAATCAGCAATAACGCAGTCGGAGAATTCTTTACGAAGGTCACTTACGAAAAAAGGAATGTCCAGCTTTTCGCATACTGCTTTGGCATCACGCATGTCATCACCGGAATGAAGCAAGGCTTCATCTTCACAGAAAAAACGGCAGTTCATACCGGCAACTTCAAATCCGCTTTCCTTTAAAAGATGAGCCGCAACCGTGCTGTCAACACCGCCGCTCATACCAATCATAACCTTTTTCAAAAGTCCTCACCTCCGTGATTTACTCAGTAAATTATATATTATTATGCAGATGATGTCAATGTCAGATAACAGTAAAAGTTACTGCGGGAAAATCGCAGTAACTTTAGTAAGTTTTAAAATTCGAGCTGTTTTTCTGTAAGTGTCTCTGCGCTGATGTATGGCAGAATGACGGTGAAATCTGTGTAATCCGAGTTACTGGACGCCTTTATTGTTCCGCCGTGAAGCTCAACAATCTGCTTTGCAATTGCAAGACCGAGACCGGAACCACCCGTCTGTGAGCTTCGTGAGGAGTCCATACGGAAGAACTTGTCAAAAATAACATCAAGCTTTTCTTTGGGAATTTCGTCACATTGGTTGCGGAATTTGATAATCACTCTGCCGTTTCTTATTCTTGAGCCGATAATTATGCTGGAGTTTTCATAGGAGTAATTGACCGCATTTTTAAGAAGGTTGTCCACAACTCTTGCAAGCTTGTCTGAGTCGGCATACATAAGAATTTTTTCCGGCATATCAATGTCAATTCTGAGACCTTTTTCTGAAAGCATAGGATAAAATTCGTCTGCAATCTGCTCCATCATCATATTCAGGTCAATGCGATTTTTCTGAAGCTGAACGGTACTCATATTGAAACGGGTGATTTCGAAAAATTCGGTTATGAGCTGTTCAAGACGGTATGCCTTGTCAAGGGCAATTCCGGTGAATTTTGCCCGTTGACTCTGACTCAGCTCAGGACATTCCTCAAGAAGAGTCAGATAACCGATTACACTTGTAAGGGGTGTTTTAAGGTCGTGGGCAAGATACATAACAAGGTCGTTTTTCTTGCTTTCAAGCTGAGAGGCAAGGTGCTTGCTTTCGATGATTTCAAGCTGAATGTCCTTAAGCTTCAGCTCAACCTCGGAGTAGCTTTTTGAAAAAGAGGCAATCTCATCCTTATCGGAAAGAAAAGCACCAAGGCTTCTGTAGGTCTTGTTAAAATTAATCAGAGTAGTGACCGAGAAAAGCAGGCAGTTCATAATGAAAACAATAAGGAAGGCTGCCGGTATCAGAAGAAAGCTGTTGGCTGTTATGAAACGGGCAACAGCCTTGTTTGTATTACTTGCCACGAAATCAAAAAGGGCATTGAAGGTTTCAGTGCTCTGATTGAAATAAAGGTAGCCGATTATGTAGCAGACAATAATAATTCCGAGCCAGATAAGGTTATAGCGTAAAAAATCACCGATTATTTTAGCTGCAATATTTTTATGTGACTTTTTAGCTCTTGTTTTTTTCTTTTGCGCAGACCTGTGCACTTTGTTTTTATTTTTCAATTTTATATCCCACTCCCCAGACGGTTTTTATAAACTTCGGATCTCTTGAGCGTTCGTGCATTTTTTCTCTTATACGTCTTATATGTACCATAACTGTATTGTTACTGTCAAGATATTCTTCACCCCAGACCTTTTCAAAGACCTCTTTCGTTGAAACAACCTTGCCTGCGTTTTCACAAAGAAGAGAAACAATACCGAATTCAATGGGAGTGAGATTCAGAACTTCGCCGTAAAGAGAGCAGGTGTGAGTGGCTTTGTTGATTTCAAGACCGCCTGAAATTTCAATGATGTCAGCACGTTCGTTTTCGTTGTACTGTCGGTATCTTCGCAGCTGAGCCTTCACTCTTGCAACAAGCTCCAAAGGATTAAAGGGCTTTGTTACATAATCGTCGGCACCAAGGCTCAGCCCGGAAATTCTGTCGGAAAAGCCGGTTTTGGCAGTGAGCATAATTACGGGATAGGTTTTGCTTTTGCGGATTTGTTCGCAAAGAGAAAAGCCGTCAATGTCGGGCAGCATAACGTCAAGTATTGCAAGGTCAAAATCCACTGTTTCTATATATTCCGAGGCTTCCTTTCCGCTGTTCGCTTTGGTTACGGAAAAGCCTTCATTCTGCAGATAAACCTCCACAAGGTCTGCAATTTCTTTTTCGTCGTCCACAATAAGAATTTTCATTCGTCCTCACCTTTCAAAGAGGGTTAAGCTAATATTCTGTCGTCTTAAATAGTATAGCATAAAGAAAAAGGTATTTAAAGAGTTTAATTCTTAAGATTATCTTAAGTTATTCCTTATGTTACTATAAAATAAATATTAATAAATCTTATAAAGGCTTTATTTTTCTTTGCATTTGTATTATTATTAAACTGAGAGAATTTAACACTTGATAAAAAATTTAAGGATGGTGCAACATGAGTAAGATATTAATAGTTGACGACGATATTTCTATTGCTCAGCTTCTTTCAGATGCTTTGGAGGATGAAGGCTTTGAAACCGTTGTGAAAAACGATTCAAAGGCAGCTTATGATTATATCATCAGCGAGGGAGAAAGCCTTTCTCTGATTACCCTTGATATAATGATGCCGGAGCTTTCCGGTATTGATATTTGCCGCTTTGTGCGCAGCAAGGTGAAATGTCCCATTATTTTTATTTCTGCAAAAGGCAAATCTGTTGATGCAATGATAGGTCTTGAGGCAGGTGCAGATGATTATATCTCAAAGCCCTTTGTTGTTGAAGAGCTTGTTGCAAGAGTGAAAGCCCATCTCAGAAGAGAAGAAAGACACACAAACAAAGCCGAAGAGGGCGTAATCAAAGTAGGGGATATTGAACTTCACATCGGTTCATTTGAGGTTTATAAAAACGGTGAAATCGTTTATTTCTCCACAAGAGAATTCCAGTTGCTTCAGTACCTTATGGAAAATGCCGGAAAGGTGCTTACAAGAGAGCAGATTTTCGGCCATGTCTGGGATACTGAATTCGGTGATATCGGTACCGTTGCCGTAAACATCAAGAGCATCAGAGACAAAATAGACCCCAAAAACGAGTACATCAAAACTGTCTGGGGCGTAGGATATAAATTTGTGAAGGTATCAAGATGAAAAATCGACAAGGAAAACTGAATATTCTGGTTATCGTGGTGATGATTGTGCTGAATCTTGCATTTGCGTATTTTTACAATTCATATGTAAGACGGGTTGTTTCTGAGGTTGCATACAACGACTATATTTCACTGCAGAGTCAGAACGCACTTATCATCGGAAAGCTTAAGGAATTTGATGATAGTTCCAGATGGAATGAAATACTTGAAGAATACGAAGAATATATTATGATCTTCGATAAAGACGGAAATGTTGTTGCAAAAACAGAGAACAGCAGATTCTCCGCTTTTGACGCCAAGGTGAGAACGCCTTTTGAATATAAAGGTGAAGCATACATTCTGCGAAGCTCAATCTATCTTCTTCGCGGATATATCGGCACAAAAAGGAACGTAACTCAGTTTATTATAATTGAGCTTCTGTTTGTTGCTTTTGCTCTTTTTATTCTCATTACAATTATCTACAGTGTTATGCTCAGACCCTTCCGTGTTGTGTATAAGGCAATTGAAGAGTATGACAGAAGCGGCAAGCTGATGGAAATAAAACTCAAAGGCTACGCGGGAAGAGTTTACCGCCGCTTTGCTTCAATGGCAAAAAACGTGGAAAGTCAGCAGCAGAATGAAAGACGCATTATCGCTTCCATTTCTCACGATATAAAAACGCCGCTCACGTCAATAATGGGCTACAGTGAGCGGCTTAAAAAGGAAAAACTTACGCCTGAAAGGAAAGAACGATATATCAACACTGTTTATGACAAGGCGGTTGATATACGTACTATCGTGGATGAATTCGACGAATATCTCGGCTACAATATGCCCTATGAAATGAAAAAAAGAAAAATCACTGTGGGTGAAATTAAAAAGTGCCTTATCAGTGATTATGCCGATGATTTTATGCTTTCGGGAATCAGCTTTGAAATCAGAAACCACGCAGACGAAGAAGCTGAGATTATGGGCGATATACAAAGACTCAAACGTGTATGCAGCAATATTTTAAGTAACAGTGTAAAGCATTTTAAAGGTGACGAAAAGAAAATACTTGTTGAAATTTTCCCGGCCGATGAAATGATAGCAGTAAAATTCAGCGACAACGGAAAAGGTGTTCCTGAAGAAAAGCTGGAACTTATTTTTGAACCGCTCTATACCTCTGATGAGGGCAGAAAGGTTGCGGGCTTGGGTCTTTCGATCTGCCGTGAAATCACAGAGGCACATGACGGCAGAATTTATGCTGAAAAATCAGATATGGGCGGTCTTGCCGTAACGGTTGAGATTCCCAGGGGATGAGATAATATGACACTTAAGAAAAACGACGATATCCGCCTTGAAATAACTACCCTTACAAATCAGGGCAGTGGTCTTGGCAGATATAATGAAGAGGTAGTTTTTGTTGATTCTGCAGTACCGGGTGATGTGCTGGAGGCGCATATCATAAAGGTCAGCAAGAATTACGCTATTGGAAAAATCAATAAAATCATAAAACCATCAAAGGACAGAATTGTAAGTGACTGCGATGTCAGCACCCGCTGCGGAGGCTGTGCTTACAGATATATGAGTTATGAAGCAGAGCTCTCTGAAAAGAAAAAGTATGTGGGTGATGTTCTTCAAAGAATCGGCGGTGTGGATACAAAACCCGAGGAGATTCTGCACATAGAAAATCAGAACGGCTACAGAAATAAGGCACTTATACCCGTAGGACTTGACGAAAAGGGCAATGTGGTAACCGGTTTTTATTCCAGAAAAACCCACCGTATTATCGACTGCGACGATTGCAGACTGCAGATGGAGGAGTTTTCTCCTATAATCAGGGCGGTAAAGCGTTACATTCTTGAAAATCCCGTTACCATTTACGATGAGAAAACCCACAAAGGTCTTATCCGTCACATCTATTTAAGACGTGGGAGAAACACGGGTGAGATTATGGTCTGCCTTGTGGTGAACGGTGACAATATTCCGAGAAAGCAGACTCTTATAGACATACTTACGGAAACTGACAGTAACATAAAATCAATTGTTCTTAACGTAAACCGTGAAAAAACCAATGTTGTTCTCGGAGACAGGACAATAACCCTTTGGGGAAGCGATACAATCAAGGATATTCTCTGCGGTCTCAGATTCAGAATTTCACCTCTTTCCTTCTATCAGGTAAATCCCGAAGGGACAGAGCTTCTCTACAAAAGAGCCAAGGATTACGCTGAACTGAAAGACGGTGAGGTACTTCTTGATATGTATTGCGGAGCAGGCACAATCGGTCTTTCAATGGCAGACAAGGCAAAGGAAATCGTGGGTGTTGAAATTATCCCCGAGGCAATTGAAAATGCCAAGGAGAATGCAGAGCTCAACGGTATAAAAAATGCCCGATTCATCTGTGACGATGCTTCGGGTGCGGCAAAAACTCTTCTTTCTGAGGGGATAAAGCCTGATGTTGTTGTCCTTGACCCGCCGAGAAAAGGCTGCTCAAGGGATGTAATTGATGCAGTTGCAAAAATGAATCCCAAAAGGATAGTTTATGTTTCCTGCGATGCCGCATCTCTTGCAAGAGATTGTGCCATTTTCCGTGAGGCTGGCTATGAGGCAGAAAAGGTGACGGCGGTTGATATGTTCCCGAGAACGGTTCATGTGGAATCCGTCATTAAGCTTATCAGAAACACGCAATAAAAAAATCGGCAGTCGAAAGACTGCCGAAAATTTTTGTAAAGTTAATTATTTGCCGATGTTGCCGAGAGCGCCAACAAGCTTACCGCCGAGATCCTTAACTGTAGCGAAAACTGCTGAGAAATCAATCTTAGCAAGGAGATCCTTTACAGTTGCAATGATCTTTGCAAGGGGGATGTTGAAGTACTTAGCCTTACAATCTTCGATGTGTGCATCGAAATCATCTGTTGAGTCGAAGTTGCCACCACAGTAGTCACATGTGATGTCGTTTGAACGGCAAACATATTCGTGACGAGCAATTTCTTCAGCTGTGTTGTAGCCCTGACCACAGTACTGGCATTTGCCACAAGTAGCAGCAGCAAGGTGTTTGTCTAATGCTTCTGCGCTGCCTGTTGCACCACCGCAAATTGTGCAAACATAGTCATGACCAAGGTCGTCGGTTGCGAGTGCAACTGTTGCCATTGAGAAGATGCAGATAACTGCAAGAGCGAGTGCTAAAAACTTTTTCATAATGATTTTTCCTTTCTTTTTTTGTATTGCTACGGTATTTCCGTATTCAACTTCAATATGATAACATTTTTGGTATAACTTGTCAATACCTTGTATAATTTTAACTCAAAATAAACATAATTTCAATATATATTGTGCTAAGTAAGAAAATTATATCAAAAAACAAGCTTTGATGACTCGAAATTAAGTATAATTGAAAATTATCAAAAGTATTCATTTTTTTGGAAAAGTATGGTATGATTAAAATAAGATAATATGGCGATAAGGAGTTTAGCTGATGAAATACTTTAAAAAAGCAGTTTCTCTTATACTTGTTTTTGTGCTCAGCATCACTATAGCTGTTCCTGCTTCAGCAAAGCAGAAAGCTCTTCCGGAGAACCCCGGTGAATATTTGGAGATGCTTCGTGAAGAAGGCTATGCAGCATTAACGGCTGATGTGGTTGTTGACGTTCTTCAGCAGGTGAGTATGATTATGTCGCTTTTCACCTTCGGCAAAAAAGAGGTGGGCGTTTTAGATGTCAGCTTTAACGGTTTTACTTCAGATATGCTCATCTATATCCTGGAAAAGAGCGGCTTTGATCTTCAGAAAATTCTGCAGAACATCCCCGATATTTTCGTTCCTGCCGATATTGCCGTTGAGGCGCTGAAAATAGACACAACGGCTTTCAGAGAAGAGATGTACAGAAGAAAAGCTGACTGTGACGAACGTGGCGACGGCACAGGGGGAATGATTTATCATTTTCTCGGTGTATATTTCAGCATCATTAAAGAGTTATATGTCTTCGCTGAAAAAACTGACAATAAAGACGTGTACGAGCTTTTCGTAAGATTCATTTATAAAGACGGCACAAGTGAAACCATAGCACCTGGTATTCTCATTAATGTGAAAACCGGTGAGTGCACCAACAAAGACGACAGCGGTATGCTTGGCATTGGCTTCAACTTTTCGCTTTCCGAAATGGTACTTTACGCAACGGTTGAATGCTGGATGAGAGATTTCGGCTTCTGTCTGCTTTATGATGTGGCGGCAACTCTTATGCCCCTTATTTACAGATACAACACAAGAAGATTCAAGTTTGATTATGACGGTCTTCAGTGGATGGTGCAGGTGTGGAAGGGTAACTACTTTGTGGCTAACGGCGGCGAGGTAGGTCTTTACTGCAGAGAACCGAGACCTTACGGTTCATACTATGACTGTGCAGAAAATGATAAAATGCTTCCTATGGAAATGCAGGTGTGCCACGGCGATAAGGTGCTTGTGAACCGACCACTTAAGGAACATTGGTGGGTAAACGGCTTCAACCTCAGCGGAACAATGTATCTGCCTGAAACCATCACTCTGAAATTCTCAATGATTATGCCTGACAAAGAAATGCTTGATGCTTTCTGTGAGGCAATTGACAACCACCCTCAAAAAGATGTGACCTATACCGTTGACGGACTTAAAGTAAATGTTGTATGGTAAAGAGAAGACTGCCGAGAAATGTACAAGATGACCTTTTCTTTGTCCCGAAGGTGCAAGCTGACAAAGGATAGATATAACAAGTCTTAAATGCCCGATTTGCAGCACCTTTGAAATTTTTTCTCCTTGCAATACGCAAGTATTGCTTC
>JAFWZS010000053.1 GCA_017522205.1 Clostridia bacterium | reverse complement strand
CAACCGCCTTTTCCGATGGTAGAATATGCTCACGGTGCAGATTACTGTCAACGAGCATGATAGCTGCTTCATCTCTGCTTACGGCATAAATTAAAGCAGGTACTGTTTCCAGCCCTGCTTTCACTGATGCTCTCAGTCTTCGATGACCTGAGATAAGTTCATATTCATCTGTTGTATCTTCTAAAGGTCTTACGACAATGGGTGATATAACACCTTTCTGCTGAATACTCTCTATGAGATTATTCATTTCATCATTATCTAAAACCTTATACGGATGTTCCTCAAAGGGATGGATTTTTGATACCGGGATGTTTACCGGTGCTTTTAATTTTTTGTTAGCCATTTTATCGGCTCCTTTCATTTTTATTCTTAATATTTTGATTATTACGGACTTTACGCCGTTCTTCAATTTGCCGCTGTCTTTCTTCTTGCTGTTTTACATAGCGGGCATATTCCTCCTGCCTTGCTATTTCAGCCTTGGTAAGATACTTAGGTGGCGGTTCACCTATGAGCTTTGAAACGGTATCAACGCTTCGGTTAAAATCGTATTCGCTGATGTTGTACTCTGTTTCTACCGTTTGCCTTGCCTCATGTTCTTTTTCGGGGCGTATTTTCATTCTCTCTGCTTTCAGCTCTTCTGCATCTGCTTCATCAGCCTGTTTCTCGGTTTCTTGGTACTGAACAAGTGTCTTTTGAATTTCTGCTTCCATTCTCTTTTCCTCGGCTTCAAGCTTTGGAATTTCAAACTGACGCATTTTCTCAAAGTAAGACTTTGCATTAACAATATCCTGTTCGGTTTCGCACTCATTTTGTGAGAGAATATTCTGCATTTTAAATTTCAGCTCTTTAAGTTCAAACTCATAATGCTCAACATCACATCTTGCCGAGTTATACTTTTGTTTCATAACCTTGGGAGTTAGCTTTAATTTTGTCTTTGCATCTTTAAGCTTTTCTTCGGTTGTTTTAATATCTTCCTGTAACTTATGAAAGTACACATAAAACTCATCAGCATCACGGACTTCATTCATAGCCTGATGCTTCATTCGGTTAATACTCTTTCTTTCGCATTCAAGGATAATCATACCGACACGGATGCCTTCAAGAGCATCTGCAATGGCAGGTATGAGCAGCTTTGCCGCAGTGATAACAAGCTCTGTAAGTGCCTCAACTGTTTTGCGAAGGCTAGTAATCAGACTGTTATCTTTACGGATGAGAATGTTGATTCTCATTCTCTGTGTAACCTTGCCTTTCTTCTTCATTTTCTTGCTTGAAACACCCTCGTGAATTGTAGGCTGCAGAAGTATTCCTCTTGCCGCAAAGCTACGGTGGTCAATTGGCTCAATGTTCTTTTCTTCTAAATCTCGGTTTACAATATCTGCCCATAACTTTCTCCATTCACATAACTGTTCATCACTATTCCAACGCTCGCTTATGGGATTTTGTCTGCCGTACTTTGTGCTTTTCGGGTATTTGTTTACTCTCTCATAATCGTCAGCCTGAGACGGAGGAAAATATACCTTCTTGCCGTCAACATAATACTGATACTGCTTTTCCCATCCCTCAT
>JAFWZS010000052.1 GCA_017522205.1 Clostridia bacterium | reverse complement strand
TTCCGTCCTTTTATGAAGTGAGCGATGTCGAAGAGTTCTTCAGTGAAAACAAAGAAGAAAATCCGCTGTCTTTACTTGAAGTTACAAAGGACCGATTTACTGAAATGAGCCACAGAGATTATCTGGGCTCACTTATGGCTCTCGGGATTAAGCGTGAAACTCTCGGTGACATTATAGTTACGGACAAGGGTGCGTATATTATCTCGCTTAAAAGTATAGCAGGATATATCTGCGAGAACCTCAAGAGAACAGGCAGAGGCTCAGTTTTGTGCAAAGAGGCTGATTTTTCGTCTCTTTCGTCGGGTGAAGACAACGGTAAGGAGATTTTTTGTTCCGTTGCGTCACTTCGGCTGGACTGTGTTGTTGCTGCTGCGTTTTTACTTTCACGAAGCTCTGCAGTTGAGGCAATTAAGTCAGGCATTGTCTATGTTGACAGTGTGCAATGCTTCAAGACGGACTTTATTCTTTCAGAAAAGGCGAAAATTGTTCTTCGCGGTAAGGGTAAAGCCGTCATTTCTGAAGAAAGCGGCAAAAGCAAAAAGGGGAGAACTCACCTTATTATAAAACGGTATAAATGAGAAAGCGGGGCGCCGACGGTTCAACGCAATGCGTTGAACAGCACGGTCTCTTTTTCTTTTGCGAAAGAAAAAGAGACCTGTGTAACTGAACCTTCGCTTCAGTCGTCGGCGCCCTCTGCCCGTTTCATCCAACTTTATGATTAACCCACAGTAATTGGGCCAACAATTACTGTGGGTGATAAAATGGAAAACTTCAACGCTTCCTATGAAAAAAACGTAAACTCGGTAACTGAAAAGCTAAGACCTGAGAATAATTATGATATAATAATAAAGAAAATCGAAATCGGCTCAAAAAAAGCCACGCTCTTTTGCATAACCGGTTTCATTAAAGACGAAATGTTCGATGTGACCATGCAATATCTCACGAAAATCACAAAAGGTGAAATGGAAAGAGCAACCGATGCTGACAGCTTTCTCAGACACTTCACAACCTATGTCTCATCTGTTGCCGAGGAGAACGAAAGAATTTTCATAACTGCTGTGCTTTCCGGTGCAATCGGTATTCTTATCGAGGGCTACAGAAAAGGAATAATCATTGACTGTCGAAGCTATCCTGCAAGAAACGTGCAGGAGCCTGAATCGGATAAGGTTCTTCGTGGCTCTCACGAGGGCTTCGTTGAAAGCATTGTGGTCAATACTGCCCTCATAAGAAAAAAGGTGAGAAGCACCGAGCTTACAATGGAAAGAGTAACCGTCGGAAGTGAATCAAAAACCGATGTTGTTCTTTGCTATATGAATAACCGTGTCAATAAAAAGCACCTTAAAATTCTGCAGAATAAGCTTAATTCAATCAGAGTAAAAGCTCTGCCTATGAGCCACGAAAGCTTAAGAGAATGCCTGATCCCTGAGCAGGTCTGGAATCCATTTCCGAAGATACGCTATACTGAAAGACCTGATGCTGCAGCTGCTTGCGTTTATGATGGTAACATAATAATCATCACAGACGGCTCGCCAACGGTTATGATTGCACCCACGGGAATTTTTGACTTCATTCAGGATATAAACGACTACTATTTTTCTCCTGTAATCGGCTCACTGCTTCGTTTTATCCGTGTTGCCGTTTTCACCGCTTCACTGATGTTCATACCTTTATGGTATCTTTTTGTGATTCTGTATAAAGAAAACCTCCCCGATTACCTTATGTTTATGGCAATCGAGGAGGAGTATACCGTTCCTGTTATTGTTCAGCTTTTTATTGTTGAGTTTGTGATTGATGCGTTGAGGCTTGCATCGCTGAATACACCAAGTGCTCTCAGCAGCTCTTTCAGTGTCGTTGCAGCCTTAGTGTTAGGAGAGTTCGCTGTGAAATCTGGTTGGTTTGTATCTGAGGTGGTGCTTTTTATGGCGTTTGTAACCATCTCCAACTTTGTTCAGCCAAGCTATGAGCTTGGTTACTCCGTCAAAATTTTCCGCACAGTTATATTGTTTCTCACGGCTCTTCTTCAGGGCTGGGGATTACTTTTAGGTACGGCAATAACCGTTCTTGTTATTTCCTTTACAAAAACTGTCTTCGGCTATACCTATCTTTATCCGCTTATTCCTTTTGATTCTGATGCATTTAAAAAGCTGATTCTCAGAAGAAGTATAAATTTTAAAGAGCGAAGTCCTCGGCAGTAAAATCTGTTGAAATTACGCTTTTCTGCGGAACTCGCTTAAAGGGATCGTACTCGTACTTTCTGCAATGAGAGTCGGGCTCAACGATTCCTTTTTTTTCGCAGAGAACAACGCTCTTATCCTCGGGTACTCTTGCGAAAATGCAGTTTGAACACTTCTTCGGATATTTCTTACTGTCTATAATTTTCTGTTTCATAACTATCACCTTTAAACTGTTTTGTTTATTCTATCATAATTAAGATTTTAATTCAATAGCACATCTTGAAACATTAAAATAAATATGCTAAAATATTGAAGCAGTACATTTTAGGAGCATAATCACAGTGAAAGAAGTAAAGATTTATACCGACGGAGCTTGCTCGGGAAATCCCGGTGCAGGCGGTTGGGGTACAATTTTAGAATATAAAGGCAAAAGAAAAGAGCTTTCTGGCGGAAGTGCCGAAACCACCAATAACCGTATGGAACTTACTGCAGTTATTGAGGGTCTGAAAGCACTCAAAGAAAGCTGCAAGGTGACAATTGTCACCGACAGTCAATATGTAGCAAACGGAATAAACTTAGGCTGGGCTGAGTCCTGGAAAGCCAACGGCTGGCGCAAAAAGGATAAAAAGCCCGCTCTTAACCCTGAATTATGGGATGAGCTTCTTTCTGAGCTTTCCCGTCACGAGGTAACTATTGAATGGATAAAGGGCCATGCAGGTCATATAGAAAATGAACGCTGCGACGAGCTTGCAGTTATGGAGAGCAGAAAGTTCATTTGACTTTTGGAGATACAAAATATGATGAATGAAATTGATTTCAGAAAGCATTTCGGAACAAAACTAAATACTCTGAGGAAACAGAAAGGTCTCACTCAATCGGAGCTTGCCTTTGCTCTTAATTATAGCGATAAGGCGGTTTCAAAGTGGGAGAGAGGGGAAAGTGTTCCCGATACATATACGGCATTTAAAATTGCTGAATTCTTCGGTGTTTCCGTTGATGAGCTTTTCTCCGACAGCCTGAGCATCAGGGTTGACCCAACAAGGGACAACAAGACAAAATCCGTTCAGCTTTTTGTTCCTCTTATTTCAATGTTCGGTGTTTTCTTCCTTGCTTCCGTTGTCTTTTTTGCAATGAAGCTTATGCCCAACTGGAGCGAATTTGCCTATTATCCGCTGATTTATTCCGTACCCTTGGCTTCAATAGTGATGATTGTTTTCTCGGCTATATGGTGGAATCTTAAGCTGAGATGCGTGTGTGTTTCCGCTCTTATCTGGTCAGGTGCGGTTGCTGTTTATTTTACTGTTCAGCTTGAAAGCATGAAGTACATTTTCATTATCTGCCTTATACTTCAGGCTGTGTGCATACTCTCATTTTTGTTCAGACATTTCTTCACAAAATAAAAAAGGGACTGAACTAACAGTCCCATAATTAACTATAACTGTAAGGACACAGCTTGCTGTGTCCGCTTTTATAATATTAAAGTGCGATGTTTATCGCAAAAAAATGAATAACTGTACCCATAAGTACGAAAAGATGGAAAATACTATGGAAATAACGCTTTTTCTTTCCGACGATATAAAGAGCCATTCCGATGCCGTAAACGATGCCTCCGCCTAAAAGAAGCAGTATAATCGTAAGAGCAGATTCGTTGTTTTCAATAATGGGCTTACCGAGAAAAATGCAGGTGAATCCTAAAACCACGTAAAGCACAAGCTGAAGATTTTTGAATTTCTCCTGGTCAATAAAGGTGAGTGTGATACCTACCGCAGTAATAAGAAGACCAATAATGCCGGTTATAAGTGAAACGGTTTTATTGTAGGGATAAACTGCAATCAGATTAATAGCGAGGGTTGTGCCTGAAATCATGATGAAAATAACCGAATGGTCAATAAG
>JAFWZS010000051.1 GCA_017522205.1 Clostridia bacterium | reverse complement strand
CTTCAGAAAGCTTCGGCTACAACGAAGATCCCATCGTTTCTTCAGACGTTATCGGCATGAAGTACGGTTCACTCTTTGATGCTACTCAGACAATGGTATCAAAGGTTGCTGACGATCTCTTCGAAGTACAGGTTGTTGCTTGGTACGACAACGAAAACTCATACACAAGCCAGATGGTTCGTACAATCAAGTACTTCGCTGAACTTGCATAATTGAGTTAAAACTTAAAAATTAAGCTGTCACGTTTGTGGCAGCTTTTTTGTTGAGTGGAACCGGGAAGCGGGGGCGCCGACCGCTGAATTTCATTCAGCGGTGCAAGAGGCGAAGCGCCTCTTGCACTGAACCCGATTTTAAAATCGGGTTTGTCGGCGCCCGTAACTCACCGGTTTCACTAAACTCCCTATTTGACAAATACCGTATTTTGTGCTAAAATCTGCCTGCATATAAAATCAGAGGTGATAGTATGAAAAAAATCGCAACTTACGCTTTTTTTGCCGTTGAAGCAGTGCTTTTCTGCACCTTTGTTGCAATGGATATTATGAGTAAACCCGGTAGCAACTATGTGAAATTTACGGCAATTGCCCTTGTGGGTGCATTTTCACTTATGGCGGGTAAGGAAAAGGATAACCGTATCGTTACCGCTGCACTTCTTTTCACAGTGGCAGCTGACGTGTGCCTTGTACTGCTGAACAAGTACTTCTGGGGCGTGCCTATGTTTGCAATTGTGCAGGTCTGCTATGCAACACGTTTCTCCTTCCTCAGCGGAAAACCCCTCGTAGGCGAAATTCTCAAAAGAACAGTTCCTGCAGTAATCCTCGGCGGACTTGCCGCTTATTTCCTTGACCCGAAAATCGGCATTACCGTATTTTACGCGTGGTGCTTCGGTGTAAACTTTGTGCACGGCTTTGAGCTTCAGATTCTCAAGCCCTCAAAAAGACACCTTATCTTCTGTATCGGTCTTACACTCTTCGCCTGCTGCGACTGCTGTGTGGGAATTACAAATCTCCAGCCGTCATTTATGACAGAGCAGATGATAAGAAACGCAGCTGTTGCAACCTGGATTTTCTATCTGCCAAGCCAGATTCTCATTCTTTCAACAACGGATGCTTTCAAAACGAAGAAGAACTAACATAGTTATCGGGGTTGCACAAAACAGCGACCCCGTTTTTCGGTTAAATCGATAAAGGAATATCGTTATATTAGTTAATATATACCAATAAAAAGCTACTGTTTTTGGTGAAATGTGAAAAAGAGCAAAAACACAAACGAAATCTACAAGTTTTTGTAGATTTTTTTTCTTTTATATGCTATTATATTCAGTGGATAACTATACACTTTTATGGTATGTATAGAGGTCAGAATTGTTTTAATAATCCGCTAAAGGAGGATAAAAATCAATGCTTAAAAAAATCAGCAAAATCCCGTTTCAGGACACTCCTGAGCAGGCTGCTAAGCTTGACGCTGTAATAGCAGAATGCACAGGTGATGTAAGTATGCTTATGCATGTTATGCAGGAAGCTCAAGCAATTTACGGCTACCTTCCCTTTGAAATTCAGCAGAAAATCGCTGACGGTATGAAAGTACCTCTTGAAAAGGTGTATGGTGTTGCAACCTTCTATGCACAGTTTGCACTTTCACCCAAGGGTAAGTATGACATTTCTGTATGTCTCGGTACAGCTTGCTACGTAAAGGGTGCTCAGGAAATTCTCGACGAGCTCTCAGCTCAGCTTGGAATCGGCCCCGAAGAATGCTCAGAAGACGGAACATTCTCACTTACAGCCTGCCGTTGCATCGGTGCTTGCGGTCTTGCTCCGGTTCTTACAGTAAACGAAGACGTATACGGCAAGATTACTGCAGCTGACGTTAAGGGTATTCTTGATAAGTACCGTTAATGAGAGAGCTTTCCCTTAATGTGCTTGATATCGCTCAGAACTCTGTTGCGGCAAACGCCGCACTTTGTGAGATAGAGGTTATAGAAAGCACAAGGAATAAAGAGCTGTTTATCGGAATTTACGATAACGGCAAGGGTATGACAGAAGAGCAGGTCAAAAGTGTAAAAGACCCGTTTTTTACAACAAGAACCACAAGAAAGGTGGGTATGGGAATACCTCTTTTCAAAATGGCGGCAGAGATGACAGGCGGAAGCTTTGACATTGAAAGCGAAGTCGGCGTAGGCACAAAGGTTAAGGCAATCTTTAAAACAGACCATCTTGACTTTACTCCGCTGGGAGATATGTGCTCAAGCATAGTTCTTCTCATAACCATGAACACTCACATGGATTTCCTTTACAGATATAAAATCGATGAAAAGGAATTCACCCTTGATACCCGTCAGCTCAAAGAGATTCTCGGTGATGTACCACTTAACGAGCCGAGCATAGCAAATTGGATTAAAGATTATATCAATCAGAACACAAAACAACTCACGGAGGTGTAATACATTATGAAAACCCTTGAAGAACTTATGGCGCTCAGAGATGCTGCTAAGGCAAAGATGACCGTTCGCGAGGATTCATCAGAAATTACAAGAATTGTTGTAGGTATGGCTACCTGCGGTATCGCTGCAGGCGCAAGACCCGTTCTTAACAAATTCTCAGAAGAAATCGAAAAGCGTAACCTTACAAACGTTACAGTTACACAGACAGGCTGTATCGGTATGTGCCAGTATGAACCCATTGCTGAAGTAATGGTTCCCGGCAAGGAAAAGGTTACATATGTAAAGCTTACAGAAGAAAAAGTTGCAAGAATTATTGCTGACCATATCGTAAACGGTATTCCCGTTGCTGAATACACAGTCGGCGAAGTTACAAAATAAGGAGGAAGACTAAATGTATCGTTCACACGTGCTGGTTTGCGGCGGTACCGGTTGTACCTCTTCAAACTCACAGAAAATCATCGAAGCTATGGAAGCTGAAATCGCTGCAAAGGGACTTCAGGACGAAGTTCAGGTAATCCGTACAGGTTGCTTCGGTCTTTGCGCACTCGGCCCCATTATGATCGTTTATCCCGAAGGCTGCTTCTACTCAGAAGTAAAGGTTGAAGATGTTCCCGAAATCGTTGAAGAACACCTTCTCAAGGGACGTATGGTAAAGAGACTTCTTTACAGTGAAACAGTAACTCCCCAGGAAATCAAGGGCCTTAACGACACCAACTTCTACAAGAAGCAGGAAAGAGTTGCTCTTAAAAACTGCGGTGTTATCAACCCCGAAAATATCGACGAATATATCGCTTATGACGGATATATGGCTCTTGCTAAGTGCCTTACACAGCTTACTCCCGCTGAAGTAATCCAGATCGTTAAGGATTCAGGG
>JAFWZS010000050.1 GCA_017522205.1 Clostridia bacterium | reverse complement strand
TTTCAAATGATGAAAGGGTTATCGTTGATACATTTCTTGATTTGAAAAATGGCGGAACGGTAGACTTCAACTTGATGTCAGAAACTTTGTTTGATTGGTCAAAGAAATGGATTGCTGATAATAATTGAGCAAATTCCAATTTGTCGGTATGCTGACCAATCAGCATCACGACATTTTCCTTTTTCACTTACACAAACAAAACGCCCTTATTTTTGTCAGTTTTTCACAAATAATCAGTAAAAACGGCTTATTATACTTGACATCGCTATTATTAAGGTATATAATCTACTTTAACATTTTAATATGGAAAAATATTTTTAATTCTACATAGAATTATATGAGGTGAATTAGTATGAAACGAGTTTATAACTTTTCAGCAGGCCCTTCAATGCTTCCTCTGAGCGTGCTTCAGAAGGCTGCAGACGAAATGCTCTGCTACGGCGAAAGCGGAATGTCCGTTATGGAAATGAGCCACCGTTCAAAGCACTACGATGTAATCATCAAGGAAGCTGAAGCACTTCTCAGAGAGATTATGAATATCCCTGTCAACTATAAGGTGCTTTTCCTTCAGGGTGGTGCTTCAACCCAGTTTGCAGCAGTTCCCATGAACCTTATGACAAAAAACGGCAAGGCTGACTATATCCTTTCAGGTCAGTTCTCAACCAAGGCTTACAAGCAGGCTCAGAAGTACGGCGACGTTGTTGTTGCCGCTTCATCAAAGGACGACAACTTCTCAAAGATTCCCGAAACAACAAGAGAATCCTTCCGTCCCGACGCAGATTATGTTCACATCTGCTTCAACAACACAATCTACGGCACAAAGTATAACTATATCCCCGACACAGGTGACATTCCTCTTGTTGCTGATATGTCCTCATGCATTATCTCAGAGCCCGTCGACGTTTCAAAGTTCGGTCTTATCTATGCTGGCGCACAGAAGAATATGGCTCCCGCCGGTCTTACACTTGTAATCGTTCGTGAAGACCTTATCGGTTCTTGCATGGATATCACTCCCGAAATGCTCAACTATAAGCTCATGGCTGACGCAGATTCAATGTACAACACTCCTCCCTGCTACTGCATTTATATTGCAAAGCTTGTTTACGAGTGGATTAAGGAACTGGGCGGTCTTGAAGAGATGAAGAAGCTCAACGAAAAGAAGGCAGCTCTTCTTTACGATTACCTTGACTCACAGGATTACTACATCGCTCCCGTTTCAAAGGAAAGCCGTTCAATGATGAACGTTACCTTCGTAACAGGCAACGAAGAGCTTGACAAGAAGTTCCCCGCTGAGGCTGCAAAGGCAGGCCTTGAAAACCTTAAGGGTCACAGAAGCGTAGGCGGTATGCGTGCTTCAATTTACAACGCTATGCCTTATGAGGGCGTAGAGGCACTTGTAGAGTTTATGAAGAAATTTGCCGCAGAAAATCCTAAGGCATAAGGAGTGTTAACTGTGAAAGAGATTAAGACAATGAACAAAATTGCTGCCTGCGGTTTAGCAGAGCTCGACTCAGGTAAGTACAATATTACAGACACTGCAGAAAATCCCGAGGGCATTATGGTGCGTTCAGCATCACTTCACGATATGGAATTCGGCAGTGAGCTTAAAGCAATCGTACGCTGCGGTGCAGGTGTAAACAATATCCCCACAGAGGAATGTGCGAAGAAAGGTATTGTTGTATTCAACACACCCGGTGCAAACGCAAACGGTGTTAAGGAGCTTACAATTGCAGCTCTTCTTCTTTCAGCGAGAGATATCATCGGTGGTATCGGCTGGGCAAATACTCTTACAGAGGACGTTGCAAAGCAGGTTGAAAAGGGCAAGAGCGCCTTTGCAGGTAACGAGCTTTTAGGCAAAACTCTCGGTGTAATCGGTCTTGGCGCAATAGGCGGTATGGTTGCTCACGCAGGCATGCAGCTTGGTATGAAGGTAATCGGCTGCGACCCCTTTATTACAGTTGATGCAGCATGGCACCTTTCAAGACACGTTGACAAGGCTTCTTCCTATGATGAAGTTTTCGCAAACGCAGACTACATCACACTCCACGTACCCTCAACAAAGGACACAAAGGGTATGATTAACGCTGAAACAATTGCAAAAATGAAGGACGGCGTAAGAATTGTAAATATTTCAAGAGCCGACCTTGTAAATGCTGACGACCTTAAGGCAGCTCTCCAAAGCGGCAAGGTCAAGGCTTATGTAACCGACTTCCCTACAGAGGAAACAATCAATACAAAGGGTATTGTAACAATTCCCCACCTTGGCGCATCAACAAGCGAGAGTGAGGACAACTGTGCAATTATGGCTGCACAGCAGCTTGACGATTTCCTTACTAACGGTAACATCACAAACAGCGTAAACTACCCCTCAATTTCAATGCCCAGAAGTACAGAAGCCCGTCTTGTAATTCTTCACAAAAATGTACCCAACGTAATCAGCACAATTACAAGCAACATTTCAGCTGAAGGCATAAATATTGAAAATATGGGTAACCGTTCAAAGGGTGATTATGCCGTAACGATGGTTGACACACCTGATAAGGTAAGCAACGATGTAATTGCAAAAATTACCGCTATGGAAAACGTAATCAGAGTTTTCCAGTTCTGATTTTAAAACTAAATGAAACAGTCTGCTAAGGGTAATCGCCCGAAGCAGACTGTGTTTTTTATATAGAAAAATCGGCAGTACAAACCTTGGTCTGTACTGCCGAAAGCGGTTTAAATAAAATTATTCTGCTGCTTCTTCGTCTGAACCGAAAATAGTCTTAATGAAGTCAATAAGAGCCTTGATGAATGCTGTGATGTCATCCTTGTAGGTTTCTACAAAATCAAAGAATTTGTTGCTTTTCATATTTATTACCTCCTTATTAAGTTGTTTCTATTTTATTACAAACTTATTATAATGTCAATAGTTACTTAAAATTTGATACATTCTTAATTATTTTGAATATTTGAACCTATAAATCTTTTTTTAAGGGAAACAATAATTCTGAGGTGATATATATGGCGAAAAAAGGAATGAAGCGTCCCGACGATACACATACAAAGGAAAGAAACAGTGAAAAAGCTGTGCCTGAGCTTCAGGGTAAGGCGAAAAACAGCAGTAAAAAGGCAAACCCCATTGTGGAAGATTCTGTGGGTGAATACAAGGTGTGGCACGAAAAGGCAATTCCCTCTGCGTATAAAGACATCGACAATGACCTTGCAGTGGAAAATCTTGAAAACGATATTCCTGAAGCTGATAAACGGGGTTCGTAAATATGGGAAAACACGAATCACTGTGGCACAGCACTGAGAAAATTGATTCTTTTGATAGATTAAAAAAAGACATAAAAACAGAAGTGCTCATTATCGGCGGCGGTCTGTGCGGACTTTTGACGGCATACAGTCTTAAAGAAAAGGGTGTAAGCTGTGTGCTTGTCGAAAAGGGAAGAATAATGAACGGCGTCAGCGGTAACACTACGGCAAAAATTACTGCCCAACATGGACTGATTTATCATAAGCTTCTAAAAAGTATGGGTGAAGAAAAGGCAAAGCTTTATCTCAGAATTAATCTTGAAGCTATCGGAAAATTTGAGGAGCTTTCAGAAAAGTATAGCTGCGACTTTCAAAAAAAGGATAACTTTGTATACTCAACAGAGAGCTTTGAGAAACTACAGAATGAAATGAAAGCTCTGAGACTTCTGGGTTACAAGGCAGAATTTGAAAGGTCGCTTCCCATTCCCGTCGATTCTTTCGGTGCGGTGAAGTTTTCTTCTCAGGCTGAGTTTCATCCGATGATGCTTGCTAAAGGTATAGCAGGGGAGATTCAAATTTATGAAAACACTTTTGTCAGAGCAGTTGCAGGAACTACCGTCAGAACCGATGAGGCAGAAATCACCGCAAAGAAAATTGTTGTTGCAACCCATTTTCCTTTCATAAATAATCACGGTGCATACTTTATGAAGATGTATCAGCACCGTTCCTATGTTCTTGCTCTCAGCGGTGCGGCACATTATGACGGAATGTATGTTGACGACAGAAAAGACGGAATGTCCTTCAGAAATCACGGCGAGCTGCTCCTTATCGGAGGCGGCGACCACAGAACGGGGAAGAAAGGCGGTAATTGGGCAGAGCTGAGAAGCTTTAAAAATGCGTGCTACCCTGAAAGCAAGGAGGAGTTTTTCTGGGCGACTCAGGATTGTATGACACTCGACGGTGTGCCTTATATCGGGCAGTATTCAAAAAACACACCCGATATCTATGTTGCAACAGGCTTCAATAAATGGGGAATGACGGGTTCAATGGCGGCTGCAGAAATTCTTACAGATATGATTACAGGAAGGAAAACTCCATATGAGGAGCTGTTTCTGCCCCATAGAAGTATGCTGAAACCGCAGCTTTTCCTCAATGGCTTTGAAACCGCAGTGAACTTTCTCACACCCACAAAAAAACGCTGTCCTCACTTAGGTTGTGCCCTTAAGTGGAACAGCGCTGAGCATTCATGGGATTGCCCGTGTCACGGCTCAAGATTTTCAGAAAAAGGTGAGCTTCTTGATAATCCGTCAAACGGCAATTTGTTCTGAGTTTTGTGGGATTAATTTTTTGAACTTACGTTGCTTGATGAGATAAATAATGATAAGAGGAATGTCTGCAAGGAACCAGGCAGCAGGTCCTGCGTAACAGACGGCATCAAAGCCTAACATAGGAGTGAGAATGAATGCAACGGAAAGTCTTCCGAAAAATTCTCCGATACCTGCAATGGAATTTGAATAAGTAAAGCCCAAGCCCTGAAGTGTGTTACGCATAACAAAAAGCACTGCAACACCGCTGTAGCACTGTGCAATTGCAAGGATGTATCTCTTTGCACCAAGAAGCATTTCAGTATTTATTTCATCCATAAAGAGCTTTACCATGGGTTCACCGATAGTGTAAAGAGTAAGGCTCATAAGAACGGAAACGGCAAGATTGAGAAGAAAAATCTTTTTTACGCTGCGTATGATACGGTTATAGTTTTTACTGCCGTAATTCTGTCCCACAAAGGTCTGGGTTGCAACACCGAGAGCAGACATGGGGAGGTTTGTCAGGTTTTCAACTCTTGCGGCAGCAGTGAAGCCGGCAACGATTTCCTTTCCGAAGGAGTTTACAACGCTCTGAAGACACATTGAGCCGATGGATGTCATTGTGAACTGTAATGAAACGGGAATACCCAGTTTTATCTGTTCAAATGAAATTCTTAAGTCAGGCTTAAGGCTGCTGAGATGAAGATCAATATCCTTGTTGAACCTCATAATATAAACAGCTCCAAGACTGCAGGCAACTCCATAAGAAATGAGCGTTGCCAGAGCAGCACCCTCAATACCCCAACCGAATTCTTTCACGAAAAGCAAATCGAGAACAAAGTTCACAACCACACTCACACAGAAAAAGTAAAGAGGCTTTTTACTTTCGCCGACGGCACGGGCAAGGGCAGTGAAGTTGTTTGAAAGCATCTGTATAGGTACTCCGTAATAAAGAATGTTGACGTAGGCTGATGACATGCCGATAATATCTTCATCTGTGCCTATAAGCTTCAGAAGCGGGTCTGAAATAATATGAGCCACAACTACAATAACAACTCCGATTAAAAAAGCGAGGCTGATACTGTTGGCTGCATATTTTGAAAGCTTTTTTCTGTCTCCTGCACCGAAAGCATGGGCAACGGGAATTGAAAAACCACTGGTAAGTCCCAACGCAGTGCCTATAATAAAGGAATTGATGGGACCGACACTTCCTGCAGCTGCAAGAGCATCGGTGCTTATGTATCTTCCCACAATAATATTATCCACAAGAGTGTAGTTATATTGAAGAAGAGAAGAAAACATAATAGGCAATGCAAAGGTGATTATGCTTTTTATGGGACTTCCCGTAAGCATTGAGTTTTGTTTTTTCATAATAGTTACCTCTGTTTTATTCGGGAATATTATACAGCCATTATGTAATTTGTCAATGGGGAAATATGAAAAATTGTGCCAACCGGTGAGACGGGCGCCGACAACAGCAATTTTCTTTGAAAATCGCTGTTACACATACCGAGGGGAAACCCAAACGGGTTTCCCCTCGGTATGTGCCCCTGAATGAAAAGCTTTTCATTCAGGAGTCGGCGCCCGTAGCCAGCCTTTTGCTGACACTAAAAAAGACTGTGGCTACACTTCAATAAGAAGTGTAGCCACAAGCCGATTGTGATTTAATTTTTTAATTCAGACTTCAGCAACCGCAACTTCTGTTGCAATCGTTCTGGCAGCCGCAATTACAGCCACAACCGCAGCCGTTGTTACCGCCGAAAACGCTACCGTTGTTTCCGCAGCAAGAAATTAAGAGAATGAGGATAATAATCCATGAGCAATTGTTATTGCAGAACATTTTTGTTAACCCCCTTTCATCATCATTATACGGAAAAGTCAGCTTTGTGTTACTGCATAACTGAAAAAAGAAAAGAGCAGACTATTAAGGGTGATAAAATGAAAAATCAGCTTCCTCACATAACCGTAGGTCAAATTGTATCTGATCCGTTCCTTGTTCACGAAAGGTCAAAAACAAAGGAGCATACCGACAGATTAAGGTCAGACTTTTTTGAAAACAACAATTTTGAAAATTCTCAAAAATTAATGAAAAACGAAGAAAATCCAATGTAAATTGAAAAATCGAAAGGTCAAAGAATGATTTTGACCTTTTTTGACCTTTGAAATAAAAGTCAAACTGCCTATAATAAGAATTACAGTAAAGGTCAAAGACAGTCAAAGTCAAAGGAAGTGATTACGAAATGAACCTTTCAAATGCAATTGCCCAGATGATAACTGAAATGCTCAGTGAGCAAAGTGAAATTGAAATTCAGCGAAATGTTCTTGCTCAGGATTTAGGCTGTGTGCCAAGTCAGATTAACTATGTGCTCTCTTCAAGATTCACACCCGAAAGGGGATATATAGTGGAAAGCCGCAGAGGCGGCAAGGGCTGCATAAGAATCACAAGAGTGAGCTATGATAAAAATACTCTTATTATGAAGGTTATAGGCTCGGTAGGTCAGAGTGTTGATGAAAGAGCAGTAGATGCTCACCTTATGAATCTTCTTTATAACGAGCTTATAAGCAAGAGAGATGCGACGCTTATTTCAGTTGCTACAAGTGACAGTACCCTCAGAGGACTTCCTACAGATGTCAGGGATATACTGAGAGCTACCATATTCAAGCAGATGCTTTTAACAGTTACAGAATAAATTTATGAGGAGGTAATTATTATGTTATGTCAGAATTGTAAGAAAAACGAAGCAACAACTCATATTAAGCGTGTTGTGAACGGTGAAGCGACGGAAAACCACCTTTGCCATTCCTGCGCTGAAAATTTAGGATTTGATGATTTCTTTGACGATTTTTCACTTAATCTGCCGGGAATTTTTTCATCCTTCTTCGGTGACAGTATGTTCGCCTTGGGTGAATCAAAGCTCAGCCGCTGCGAAAAGTGCGGTTGCTGCTTTGACGATATTATCAAAAGCGGTAAGGTTGGCTGTGCAGATTGTTACACCAAATTTTACAGTAAGCTGCTGCCCTCAATTCAGCGCATTCACGGAAAAGCAAATCACGGCGGAAAAGTCCCCGTAAAGCACGAAACGGTGACTGCCCAAAAGGAAGAACCGAAAGAAAAAACAACCGAAGAAAAAATTGCAGAGCTTCAGCTTCAGATGCAAAAAGCAATTGAAGAGCAGAACTTTGAAAGAGCTGCAGTTTTAAGAGATGAAATAAAGTCAATGAAGGGAGAAAACTGATATGAAATGGTATATGGGTTTAGGTAATCAGGGCGACATCGTTCTCAGCACAAGAGTGCGCCTTGCAAGAAACTTAGAGGATTATCCTTTCCCTTCAAGACTTGACGCAGAAGAAAAAGCTGAGGTGTCTGCACTTATAAAAGATAGTCTTTCAGACTATACTGAAATTGCCCTTAAAGATATTGAAATGTCATCACTTACACCTGCAGGGGCAGTGTCTCTTGCTGAAAAGCATCTAATCAGTCCCGAGTTTGCTTCTGACACAAAGGGCAGAAGTCTTCTCCTTTCTGAAAGTGAAGATGTGAGCATTATGCTCTGCGAAGAGGACCACGTGAGAATTCAGGTAATTTACCCGGGTCTTTCACTTGAAGAGGCCTTTAATGCTGCAGAAAAAATTGACAGCCATCTTGAAAAAAAGCTCAGTTATGCCTTCAATGAAAAGCTCGGCTATCTCACTCAGTGCCCCACAAATCTCGGCACAGGTATGAGAGCATCAGTAATGCTTCACCTTCCCGCACTTTCAAAGAAGGGTGCAATGCGAGGACTTTCAACCACAGTTTCAAAGCTGGGTCTTACCCTTCGCGGTTCTTACGGTGAGGGCAGCGAGGTAAGCGGAGACATCTATCAGCTGAGCAATCAGGTAACCTTAGGAATTTCTGAAAGTGCCGCTATACAGAATCTTTCATCAATTGCAATGCAGATTATTGCACAGGAAAAGCAGGCCCGAGCCCTTCTTGTAAAGGATGAGGATTTTATGGACAAAATTTATAGGGCTTACGGCATACTTAAAAGTGCCTATAAGCTCACTTCAAGAGAGCTTACCAATCTTCTTTCCTATGTGCGTCTCGGCGCA
Organism: Clostridia bacterium; assembly: GCA_017522205.1. GTDB lineage: Bacteria > Bacillota > Clostridia > Oscillospirales > Acutalibacteraceae > UBA6857. The sequence goes on along the minus strand of JAFWZS010000050.1, from coordinate 3,144 downwards.
TCGGAGGGAATACTTAACGTACCTCTTGAAAAGCTCTGTACTCTTTTTATTGAGCTTCAGCCGGCAACAATGAACGCCCAGAGCGAAGCACCGCTCTCACAGTCACAAAGAGATTTGCTGAGAGCTGAAAGGGTAAGAGAAGCACTTAACTGATAAAAAACGGGCCTGCATTTGCAGGCTCGTTTTTTTAAAGTTTAAAGTTGAAAGTATAAAGTTGAAATGAGGGTCACTTCGTTCCGATTATATCCAACCTTACAGAGTAAAAGGAGTTAAATCCTACCTGCCAAATCAGATGGATACCTGCCATCGGCAGTCCGATTAAAATTTGATTTTTGCCCGATAGAAGCAATTTTTCTCCGCAGAATATTACTTACCTTTTAACAAATATAAAGTTGCGACATTATTTCAACTTTTAACTTTCCACTTTCAACTTTTTAAATAAGGAGGAATTTGAATGTACAAATTTACAGGCTTTACAGAAAAAGCAAACCGTGCCCTCAACTCTGCAATTGAAATTGCAGAAAATCTCGGGCACACATATATAGGAAGTGAGCATCTTCTTGCAGGTCTTCTTCGTGAAGACAACGGTCAGGGAACTACACTTCTCAACTCAAAAGGTATGAATATTCAACTTTGCGAAACTGCTATCAGAAGAAATGTGGGCGTAGGTATTCCCACATCCCTTTCACCTGAAGATTTCACACCCCGTTGCAAGCACATTATTGAGCAGTCTGTAACTCTTGCCCGAAAGGAAAATTCAGGCTATATCGGAACGGAGCATCTGCTTTCGGCAATGCTTCACGAGGAGGACTGTCTCGGTTGCCGTATTCTTTCTGAAAGCGGAATTTCCGTGCCGCTTCTTCTTGACGAGCTTTCAGGCGGTGCTTCTGGAAAAAGGAGCTATTCTTCAAATGTATATCCGAGAAAAACAACAGGCAAAAGCAACACGCCGAGCCTTGACAAATACGGTCAGGATATCACACAAAAGGCAATGAATAACGAAATCGACCCCGTAATCGGCAGAGAGCAAGAGATTGAAAGAGTGATTCAGATTCTTTCGCGCCGCACTAAAAACAACCCATGCCTCATCGGTGAACCGGGTGTAGGTAAAACTGCAATCGCTGAAGGGCTCGCGCTTAAAATTGCAAAAAATGAGGTGCCTGAGCTTCTTAAAAATAAGCGCCTTGTTTCCCTTGACCTTACGGGAATGGTTGCAGGCACAAAGTACAGAGGCGATTTTGAGGAGAGAATCAAGCAGTGCATTGAAGAGGTAATCAAAAATAAAGATGTTATTCTCTTCATTGACGAGGTGCATAATCTTATCGGCACAGGCTCTGCAGAGGGTGCTGTTGATGCTGCAAATATACTGAAACCCTCACTTGCAAGAAGTGAGCTTCAGGTTATCGGTGCAACAACCCTCGAGGAATACCGTAAGCATATAGAAAAAGACAGCGCACTTGAAAGACGTTTTCAGCCCGTAAAGGTAGGTGAGCCTACTGAGGATGAAACCGTAGAAATTCTCAAGGGGCTTCGTAACAAGTACGAGGCTCACCACAAGGTGAAAATTACCGATGAAGCAATTGCCGCCGCTGTAAAAATGTCAGCGAGATATATCACCGACCGTTTTCTTCCCGATAAGGCAATTGACCTTGTTGACGAAGCGGCCTCAAAGGTGCGTCTTCGTTCCTACACCACTCCGCCCGAAATCAAAGAGATTGAAACAAAGCTTAAGGAGGTAACGGAAGAAAAGGCGGCAGCCATAAGTGCACAGAATTTTGAAACTGCAGCAAAGCTTCGTGACAAAGAGAAGGAGCTTATGAGCGAAATCACAGCTGCAAGAAGCCGTTGGAAGGAGGAAACAAGTCACGAAGACTTAACCGTAACACCTGAGGAAATTGCACAGATTGTATCGGGGTGGACAGGAATTCCCGTTGTTGAGCTTACAAAGGAAGAAAGCCAGAGACTTTTGAAAATGGAGGATATTCTCCACGAGAGAATTGTCGGTCAGGATAAGGCGGTTTCGGCCGTTGCAAAGGCAATCAGACGAGGCAGAAGCGGTTTGAAAGACCCGAAACGACCCGTAGGTTCATTCATTTTCCTGGGCCCTACCGGTGTGGGTAAAACGGAGCTTTGCAAGGCTCTGGGTAGTGCCATGTTCGGCGACGAAAACGCAGTTATCCGTTTTGATATGAGTGAATTTATGGAAAAGCACAACGCTTCACGGCTTGTGGGCTCACCTCCGGGTTATGTGGGCTACGATGAGGGCGGTCAGCTTACGGAAAAGGTGAGAAGAAAGCCATACAGTGTAATCCTATTTGACGAAATAGAAAAGGCTCACCCTGATGTTTTCAATATGCTTCTGCAGATTCTTGACGACGGTATTCTCACCGACTCTCAGGGCAGACGTGTGGATTTCCGCAACGCTGTTATCATTATGACCTCAAACCTTGGTGCAAAGCTCATTGCAGGTGAAGGCAAGGCAATCGGCTTTGCAGGAGAAACCGACGGCACACTTTCCGACAGCCGTATACACGATGCGGTTATGGGCGAATTAAAGAAAGCCTTCAGGCCTGAATTTCTCAACCGAATTGATGAGATTATCGTTTTCAAACAGCTTAAGAAAGAGGAAATCAAGGAGATTGCAGGCCGTATGCTGAAGAATCTTCAGGAAAGGCTCGGCTCAATGGAAATCACCGTCACCTTTACCGATGAGGTTATCTCTATGATTTCCGACGCAGGCTTTGATCCGGTTTACGGTGCAAGACCTTTAAGGCGAGCAATTCAGTCTAAGATTGAAGATAAGCTTTCAGAGGAGATTCTAGACGGCAAGGTAGTTTCGGGAAAAGCTTATGAGTGCAGGCTCGGAGAGAACAGCGAAGTAGATTTCGCTGAAAAATAAAACTTTCAAATCCCGTCTTTCAAGGCGGGATTTTCTTTGTCAGCCCCCTCAGTCTTTTGCTTCGCAAAATCCAGCTCCCCCTAAAGTGGGAGCCTTTTTCAGCCGTCCCCTTCAGGGGAAGGTGGATTTGTCGCAGACAAAGACGGAAGGGGCAACGCCGACACCCCATAAGGAAGTATTTCTTTAAAATGTGAACTAACCGCACAATAATGCGTTAAAAACCACCGATATGCGTCAGCATTATC
>JAFWZS010000049.1 GCA_017522205.1 Clostridia bacterium | reverse complement strand
GAAGCTGGGGATGTGTCAGAGGCTCTCCCATAAGGTGATAATAGATATATTTTGTCTTGTCGGTGAGTGCTGAAAGAATAAAAGAAAACTCCTCTGCGCTCATTTGCCTTGGCGTTCTCTTATGCCCGTGACAGAAAGAGCAGTTCATATTACATATATTGGTAATTTCCACATAAGTCTTACTATACATATAACTCCTCCTTCAATCACTTTTAATCTCGTATCAAAAAAGCACCCAGAGGGTGCTTTTTATCAGTTTGTGTAGTTATCAAAGTAGCCCTGAACAAGTACAACGGGTGTACCCTTGTCGCCTGAGCCGCTTGTAAGGTCGCAGAGTGAACCGATAAGGTCGGTGAACTTTCTGGGTGTTGTGCCCTGAGAAGCCATGTTACCAACGAGGCTTTCTTCGCCCTTTTCCTTGATTCTTTCGCTGATAGCCTTCTTGAGCTCATCACCTGAAAGATCCTTGAAGTCATTGTCTGCAAGATACTTGAGCTTCAATTCATTAGGTGTGCCCTCAAGACCCTTTGTATATCCCGGTGAAACGCAGGGGTCTGCAAGCTCCCAGATTTTACCCTGAGGATCCTTGAATGCACCGTCACCATATACCATAACTTCAATGTTCTTGCCTGTTTTCTCTACAAGGTACTGCTGAGTCTTGTTTACGAACTCACCGCAATCCTTCGGGAAAAGCTTAATCATATCTTCAGTTGACTTATTTGAACCGAGAAGACCGTAATCAGCATTAAAGCCGCTGCCGTCAACTGATGAGTTAAGAATGTCGTCAAGACCGCAGACAATTTTTGCACCTGCAGCCTTAAGAAGTCTCTTTGTTCTCTGTCTTGTATGAATATCGCAAGTAAGAACGCAGTCTGTATAATCGAGAATAGCCTTTGCCTGGTTTGCAAAAACAACCTCACATTCAGCACCTGCTTCGGTGATAATCTGTGAATAGTAATCTACATAGTCAACACCTGTGAACTCGTGCTTGTTTTCGCCGAAAAGCTCACGGTATTTCTGAAGAGAAAGAACATCGCTGTAGGGATTTATGCCTGCCTCATCAAGCTGGTCGTAAGTGAGAAGATGGTTACCAACCTCGTCACTGGGATAGCTGAGCATAAGCACAATCTTCTTTGCACCCATAGCAATACCCTTAAGGCAGATTGCAAAACGGTTTCTTGAAAGAATCGGGAAGATTACGCCAACGGTTTCACCGCCGAGCTTAGCTTTAACATCCTTTGCAATAGCATCAACAGAAGCGTAGTTACCCTGACTTCTTGCAAGAATTGATTCTGTAACTGCAACTACGTCCTTATCACGAAGCTGGAAGCCGTCAATTTCGGCTGCTTCAACAACGCTGTCGCAAACAATCTTTGCAAGGTCGTCACCTTCACGGATAATCGGGCAACGGATACCTCTTGAAATTGTGCCTGTTCTTCTTTGCATATAAATTACCCCTTCAATTCATGTTATCAATTTCGAATGACTCGATAACTAATACTTTCATATTTTATCACTATGAACGCAAGAAATCAAGTTTTCAGTGTTTAATATTATGCCTTATAGCAAAAAAATTTTTGTGTAAAATGACAAATATACTATTATTATGCTTGGCTTGGAAGTTTTTTAGAATATTTTTTTATTGCTTCGTGGGTTTTCTTTTCATTCTGTGTATTATATAATGAAGACGGAAAAGAACATACGGGAGGTGAAAAAATGCAGGAACAAATAATCATTGACGGTCTGAAGGCACAGAATCATGATTCTCTTTCTGATTTCAGACTTCGCTATAAACCGCTTATACTTTACATACTTAAGCCCATTTTAAAAGACGAGCGTGATATTGAGGAATGCTTTTCAGATATAACCGTAACTGTCTGGAACAACATTCAGTTTTACAATCCCGAAAAAGGCACATTCACAACCTGGCTTACGGCAATCAGCCGTAACGCAGCATTCAATAAAGCAAGAAGTCAGAACAGAATCAATCAGAACGAGGAACCGATTTACGAAAACACGCCCTCACCCTGCATTTCACCTGAGGAAACTGCAATAAAAAAAGAACAACAGAAGCTTCTTCAAAAAGCAATTTCCACCCTTTCAAAGGACAATCAGAACCTCTTTTACAGAAAGTATTATTATATGCAGTCCACTTCGCAGATTGCCTCTGAGCTTGGTTTAAGCGAAAGAGCAGTTGAAGGACGGCTTTACCGAATCAAGCAGCTTTTAAGAAAACAATTGGGAGGTGATAAGGATGAATGAAAACCGCTTTGATTTTTTAAGCGATAATGAGCTTTCAGAAATGCTTTCTCCTTTTCCGCCGCCTGACAGTGTAACCAAGGCGGTTTCACCCTGGCGAAAAGCAACAAGGCAAATGCTTATAGGCTTTGCACTTATGGCAGTTGTGCCTCAGATTTTTCCGCTTAATTTAATCTGTCCCCTTGCAGGCTCAATCTCTATGTTTCTCGGGTTCAGAAGTCTCAGAAAAGAAAACAGTTGGTTTTTCTTCGGCTTTATTCTGAGCTGTGTCATACTTGGATCTGAAGCCGTTTCGATTTTTCTCAACTCATCGGTTGTACGCTATACGTCACAGAGCTCCGCACCGTTTTCGGTTATGTCTCTCAGTTCACTGCTTCTCATATTTCTTACATCAGTTTCAATTTCAGCGGGTATCATAACCGTAAAAAAGAGGTTCGGCTATACTTCATCAGCCTTATCTCCTTTTGCATTCGTCGGGATAATGACACTCATTATCTTTCTTGCCCTCATAAACTTTACCGGTGCGCTTACCTTTTTCGTGCTTATAGCTTATGTTCTTGTTTTTGTTTTTCTGATTAAACTTTCTAAAGAGCTTGACGGAATCGGGTACTCCATTAAAATTGCAGGTGCAGTAAACTCAGATAAAACAGTTGTAACAATTTGCCTTGGTCTTGCTTTCCTTATTTCACTTACGGGCTACGTTTTCTTCTCCCGTTACCCTATGGAATGGCAGCCTCAGGTAAAAAACGAAAGTGCACAGATTGAGGAAATCAAAACAAAGCTGCTTAGCTTAGGTTTTCCCGAAGATGTTCTTTCCGACCTTAAGGATGAGGATATTCTCCAATGTGAAAATGCAGTTTATGTTGATTCAAGAAGCGGTTATCAGGCTTTCAACAACGGAAGAAAGGTCCGTGAAACAAGAGATAACACTACTTATATACACACTGAGTACGATGAAAAAGAAGTGCTTTTCACCACAATAAACGTACTTATCAATGAAGATGAAAATGAATGGAAGCTCTTCCACCATTTCAAATGGGTAATTGATAAAGGCTATTTTGGTGCAGAAGCGATATCCGTTGAACCGTCCACTTCACATTCGGCTCCGAAAGAGCCAAGCGGTCAGGTACTGTATGACTTCGAAGGCAAAACCTACAGTTCGCCATTTATGAGCGAAGGGGATCAGACATATAAATCAACGTCTCCTTTCAATCCCGGAAAAACCATGAAAATGTATTTCGCTGAATTCTCTTATCCGCTTAAAGGAAAAAACAAGCGTGGCTATGTAACTTACCGTTCTACCTTCTTTGATGAGTCGGTCAGCGCAAATTCAATTCTCTGCTATGCACACAACAAAACGCCTTTGCAATATCCTGTAAAATCTGCAACTCATGTGCTTAAAAACGTTATGCAGGACAGCTTTGCTTTTGTCCGCAGATATGATTACGGAGTAATTGATACAGGCGATTATTACCTAAACAATCCATAAGAAAAAAGGCTGATGCAAAACCAACTGCATCAGCCTTAATTTATTTATGATATTTCGTTCCTGCTGAAATCTGTACTGCTCTGTAAATCTGTTCAAGGAGCATTATTCTGGCAAGCTGATGAGGGAAGGTCATTTTGCTCATTGAAAGCTTTTTATTGCTCATTCTCTTTATTTCATCAGAAAGTCCGAAAGAGCTTCCGATTATGAACACAATGCTGCTTGTTCCTGCCACACCAACGTTTTCAATTTCAGCACTGAGTTCTTCGCTGCTCACCTGCTTACCCTCAATGCAAAGAGAATATATGTATGCACCCTTTGGGATTTTTTCTGTTATCTTTTTTGCCTCTGTCTGCAGAGCATTTTCAATCTCTTTCTGTGATGGATTGTCGCTGAGCTTTTCGGGAGTCAGCTCAACTATGTTAAGCTTACAGAAGGCTGAAAGCCTTTTTGAGTATTCATCACTTGCGTCACGGAGATACTTTTCCTTAAGCTTTCCGAGACAGATTATTGTAACTCCAAGCATTTTTTCACCTCAGAATCTGACTACATCGCAGTCGTTTTCAATTTTGCACACTTCGAGAATAAAATCTCTGCCCTCAGTTGCACCTATTGTTTTAAGTGCGGCAAGACTTGTCTGATAAGCAAGATCAGGAAAATTGTTCTCTCGGCTGAGATGCCCCAAGAAAAACCTTGACGTTCCGCTTTTTAAAAGCTCGGTCACAGTCTCTGCACAGGCATTGTTGGAAAGATGTCCCACATCGGAGAGAATTCGTCTTTTAAGATAGTAAGGATAAGGCCCGTTTCTGAGCATACCTTCGTCGTGGTTTGATTCAAGCATAACAAGACTTGAGCCTTTCAGATTGTTCATAATTTCTTCAGTCATGTGCCCGATATCTGTTGCAACAGACACCTTTTGACCGTCGGGCATCATAATTGTGTAACCGCAGCTTTCACTGCTGTCATGGGGAGTTTTAAAGCTTTTTATAAAAAGGTCGCCTACTTCTGTTCCCTCTTCGGGCATTACGTTAACGGGAAATTTTCCATTAAGCACACCATTTTCATTAAGTGCTTCAAGCGTACCCTTAGTTGCATAAACGGGAATGCCGTTATTGGTGGCAAGTATTCTCACAGCATTGATGTGGTCAGTATGCTCATGGGTTATAAAAATGCCCCTGATTGTTTTAGGGTCAATCTCTCTTTCGGAAAGTGCCTTTACCATTCTTCTGGCTGAAACACCTGCGTCAATAAGAATTGAGGTTGATGCAGAAGAAATAAAGGTTGAATTTCCTGATGATGAGGAAAAAAGTGAACAGAATCTTGCCATTTTAATATCTCCTATAAAAAAATCGGTAATACCGAAGTATTGCCGATTTCAAATTAACTTGCTTTGATTTAACCTGCGTTGAAGCCTACGTTGTTTTCTTTGATTTCTTTTCTGTAGATGTCAGCACCGAGATTTCTCAGCTTTTCAACATAGTCCTCATAGCCACGGTCAATATAGATTATATCTTCAATTTCAGTAATACCGCTTGCAGCAAGTCCTGCGATAATCATTGCGGCACCTGCACGAAGGTCATCGGCTCTTACGGGAGCGCCTGTAAGCTCGGGAACGCCCTGGATAACTGCAATCGTGCCGTCGACCTGAACGTTTGCACCCATTCTAATAAGCTGATCAAGATACTTGAAACGGTTGTCCCATACGCCTTCTGAAACAACGCTTGTGCCCTTTGCTATGCTGAGAAGCACTGCCATCTGAGGCTGCATATCTGTGGGGAAACCGGGATGAGGCATTGTTTTAAGATTACATCTCTTGAATTCACCGTTGGATTTTACTCTTACAGCATCGTCATATTCTGTAATTTCAACACCGCACTCAATCATCTTTGCTGTGATTGATTCAAGGTGCTTGGGAATAACGTTCTTTACGATAACGTCACCGCCTGAAGCTGCAGCAGCAACCATATATGTGCCTGCTTCAATCTGGTCGGGAATAATTGAATATGTGCAGCCGTGAAGGCTCTGTACACCGTGAATCTTGATTACGTCAGTACCTGCACCTCTTACGTCAGCGCCCATTGCGTTAAGGAAGTTTGCAAGGTCAACAATATGAGGCTCCTTAGCGGCATTTTCGATTATTGTAAGTCCTCTTGCCTTAACAGCAGCGAGCATAATGTTGATTGTTGCTCCTACTGACACCTTGTCCATATAAATGGGGCTGCCTGTAAGGTGGTCAGCAGTGGCATTGATCATTGCATTTTCAACAACTGCATTGGCACCTAAAAGCTCAAAGCCTCTGATATGAAGGTCCATAGGTCTTACACCGAAGTTACATCCGCCGGGAAGAGCAACCTTTGCTCGGTTGTATCTTCCTAAAAGAGCACCGATAAGATAATATGATGCTCTGAGCTGTCTGGTCATTTCGTGAGGCACAATATATGAATTAACGCTCTTTGTGTTAATTTCAATTGTGTGCTTATTGATGTATTTAACCTCGGCACCCATCTGGCTGAGAATTTTAACCATACAGCTTACGTCGCTGATATTCGGTATATTTTCTAAACGGCAGACATCCTGGGCAAGTAAAGTTGCAGGGATAATCGCAACGGCAGCATTTTTAGCGCCGCTGATTTCAACTTCACCGAAGAGTCTGTTACCGCCGTGGATAACAAGCTTTTCCAAATCAAATCTCCTCTTTCCGTTCGTTTTTCGGAAACTCTCTTTTCTATTTCAAACAAGTAAAAATCACTATATATTGTGTGTGTAATTTGCCTTAAGCAATAGACACACACCATTCAACTCTCGTATTATACCATACATTAATGCAAAATGAAAGTCTTTTTCAGCTTTTTGTTAAAAATAACCTAAATTTATTTTTTTATCACATAAATTTTAGAAAGTCGGAGTACTATCAACTTTGTATAATTAGTTTTAGCCGTAAGTTCGTATACATTAGTATAAAAAAATGCCTTATTGAAGCAAGTTTTCCATAAAAGGTTTTTCAAAATTCTTGATAATATTGCTTGCGTTTGTTATAATGTATAGTGAATAATTATAATTAAAGGAGCCGTGACAAAATGACTCATCTTGAAACAGCCAGAGAGCTTCAGGCAAAAAGCCTCATAACTGCAATTGAAAAAAGAAATATGACCGCCTTCTATTGTGAAAATAAGGAAGAATGTCTTAAAAAGGTAATGGAAATTCTTCCCGAAAGCTGCACAATCGCCTGGGGCGGAAGTGAAAGCATAAAGGAAGTGGGTATTCCCGAAGCAGTAAAGGAAAGCGGAAAATACACCGTGTATGACAGAGCAAAATATCTTTCACCAAGACAGGTAAAGGAATTCAACAAGCTCGCCTTTTCATCGGATTACTACTTTATGAGCACAAACGCAATTACCCTTGACGGTATACTTATGAACATCGACGGCAACGGCAACAGAGTTGCAAACCTCATTTTCGGACCTGAGCATGTTATTCTTGTTGTAGGCATGAACAAGGTTGTTCCCACAATTGAGGATGCCTATGACAGAATCAGAAATTTTGCTTCACCGCCAAACACCGTAAGACTTAAAAAGAACACCCCCTGCTCAAAAACAGGCAAGTGCGGCGACTGCTACAGCGATGACTGCATCTGCAACCAGATTGTGGTTACAAGAAGAAGCAGAGAAAAGGAGCGCATTATCGTGCTGCTTGTCAATGATAATTTAGGATTCTGATAAAACTTTAAGGAGTTGATATTATGAAAACAAAAAAACTCAGCGGTCTTCTTATGATTGTGCTTTCCGTCATTCTTATGATGAGCACACTCTGTCTGCCCGCAAGTGCGGCAAAGTCAATTTCAAAGGCTACCGTAAGCGTTGCATCGGCAATTTATACGGGTAAAACCCTAAAGCCCAAAGTTACGGTTAAGCTTTCAGGCAAAACTCTTTCTTCAAAGTATTACACCGTAAGCTACAAGAACAACAAAAATATCGGTAAGGCTACTGTTACCGTAAAGGGTAAAAACGGCTACAGCGGCTCCGTAAAGAAAAACTTCAGCATTGTTCCGGCTAAGGTTACGGGCGTAAAGGTTACTCCCGACACTGAAAGCGCAAAAGTAAGCTGGAAATCGGTCAAAGGTGCAACTCACTACCGTGTTGACCTTTACACCGGCGGAAAGTGGGTTAAAAAAGCAACCACATCAAAGCTCTCTGCTGAAATTTCGGGTCTTTCAGGCTATACAAGCTACTACTTCAGAGTAAGAGCTTACAAGAAGGTAAGCGGTACATATTACACAGGTGCTTATTCTTCATCAGTAAAAACAACTACAAAGCTTCCTGCTCCCACAAACGTAAAGGCAACCTCAACAGAAAGCTCAATCACCCTTCAGTGGAGCAAGGTTTCAAAAGCCAACTACTATCAGATCTGGCTTTATGAAGACGGCGAAGCAATTGCAACAAAAACCACAAGTAAAACTAAATACACCTTCAAGAGCCTTGATACAGGTAAGAAATATACACTCAAGGTGAGAGGTTATGTTAAAAAAGGTGAAACCAGAACCTACGGTGCTTATGCAGGTAAAGTTACGGTTTACACTAAGATTGCTCCCGTAACATCTCTCAGGGTTTCTGATATAAATACGGAATCAGCCCTCATTTCCTGGAAAGCTTCAAACGGTGCCGACAGTTATACTGTTACTTTAAAAGATGCTGCAGGTAAAGAAACCAAATATACTGCAGAAAGCAATTCCTGCAAGGTGAGCAGCCTTTCTCCTGCCACTCTTTATACCGTTACCGTAAAAGCTTATGACGCTTCAACAAAAACATACAGTGACGGTGTTACGGAAAAGTTTTACTCATCACCCGAAAAGGCTACTGAAGTAAAGGTACAGAATATAGGCAGCTCATCAGCTACAGTCAGCTGGCTTATTCCGTCAAGCAGTGCAAAATCTGAGCTTTACCTTATAAACACAAACGCTTCAGGTGAAGTCCTTAAAAGAACTCTTCTCACCGACAAAGGCACAGGAAGCTACAAGGCAGAAAGTCTCAAGGGTACAACAAAATACCGTTTTGAAATTCTTAACTACTGTGAGCTCAGCGACAAAAAGTACTACAGTGAAAAGGTTCTTTCCGAAATTTTCACAACTCTTCCCGGCAAGGTAGAAAACCTCAAGGCTCTTTCATCGGGCGACAGGGTTTCTCTTTCATGGACACTTCAGAGCGGTGCTGACGGCTATGAGGTTTATGACTCAGACAAGAATCTCATCAAGGAGCTCACCTCAGACAAGTCACTTTGCGTAATCTACAACCTCCAGGAAGGAAAAAATTACACCTTCTTTGTCCGTTCATTCATAAAGGATGCTGACGGCAAAAAGGTATACGGTGACTATACAGAAATTTCAACTCTTGCAGGCGATGCAAAAGTTACAGGCGTAACCTTCACAAAGAAAACAACATCCATGACTGCAGGCGAAACCTTCCAGACTTCAATCAAAGTTGAACCCGCAGATGCAAAGAACACTGCTGTTACCTACAAGTCATCAGACACATCTGTAGCTCAGATTGATGTAACAGGCAGAGTGACCGCAATGAAAAACGGTGTGGCAAAAATCACCGTTACAACCGACGACGGCGGCTTCACAGACAGCTTCACTCTTAAGGTTGAAGAAATAAAGCTTCAGTCTGTATCTGTAGACAGTTCTTACACCGCTTACCTGAACGAGCCTCTGATAATCAATCCTGTTTTCACTCCCGAAAACGTATCAGATAAGAGCTTTACTCTTACCGGTACAGATTACAGCTATTCATACAAGGATTTCGGAATTCTCAATAAGACTGATACCTGCAAATTCTCAGACTATTTCTATATTGATACCATTACAGGTGTTGTCTTTGCAAAAAAAGCTACAATCGAACCCAAAACCAAAAAGAATTTTGCTTTCACCGTAAAGCTTTCAGCTTCTAACGGAAAGACCGCAACTTTCAAGCTCTCAGCTACAAAAAGAGTTATCTCCATTTACCATGCAGGTGATGATTATCCCTGGTACTACGGCAACACCGTAAAGCTTTCGGCTGACGTTGATTCAAGTGCAGGCTTCACTCCCGATGCACTCGTATGGTCATCAAGCGACACAAAAATTGCTACTGTGTCACAGGACGGCACCGTAAAGTGTGTGGGCACAGGCAAGGTTACAATCACTGCAACAGCACCTAACGGTTCAACAAACCACAGCCTTTCCTTCTATGTGGCTCCCACTCTTACTTTGGAAAAGGATTATTTTGAAAATTGCTCTGTAAATGAAACATATCAGCTGAAGGTAAATATTAAACCCTCAAACGCAGACCTTCTTTATGCTTTCTCAAGTTCAGACAGCAACATTGCAGTTGTAAGCAATGACGGCAGAGTTACATTCAAAAACAACGGTACAGTAACCATTCTCGTTTCTTCAAGCTCAGCCGACCCAATCAAAGCAATCCTCACAACGGGTGAATTCACTCCGCCGTCACAGACCACATCCAATCTTCTTGCAACTATGGAAAACGGCGCAAACAGAATAAAAACCGTTATGCCCTCACTTCGTCTTTCATCTCTTCCCACATTTACAAATGTTAAGATTGAGAAAGAAAGTTCAACCTTCAAAACCAGTGACCTTATAGGCGCTCTCCAGTCATTTGCATCATCGCAGTCAAAATTTATTCCGGCAGTAACCGATGCAAACTATCCCACAATGGAAGCTTACAACAACGCATACTTGAATTATCTTTCATCAGTTCCCGTATCAGGTCAGCCCCTCACAATTATCCCCGGTCTTGAGTCAAAGGATATCAAGTCAGTAAAATATGTTGACAACGGTTCTTACACATATGATATTATACTTACTCTCAATGATGAATTTATGGCTTCACCGCCTGTAAAGCCCGAATCCACTGCTCATGGCAAGGTATTTGATGTTCTTGCCAACAAGTATATGGACTTAATCAAACAAGGCTTTGCAGATTCAGGTTCAGGTATGTCAATTCAGTATGCAGCCTTCAGACAGAACTACAACAATTCTTCACTCACTCTTACCTTTGACAAGACAACAGGCAACGTTACAAATATGATCTATGATATGAATGTACACGTTGAAATTGTTGACCTTAAGCTTACAATGACACTCATTACAGCTATTGATTCAACAGTAAGCTTCGATGTGAACAACCTTATCAAATATGCAGTAACATATTAAAATTCAGTTTTCCCCGTCGGAAATCTATACCGGTTTCCGACGGGGTTATTATATGTGAAAAACCAAAGAGACCTTTTTTCTTCTGCTCAAAAGCTTAAAAAATCTCTCCGTTTTCTTCAGTAATTTTTCATTTACAAAAGCGTTCTTTTATGATAGAATGTTAGTCAACATAACAAAGAGGTGAATAGGATGAAAGCACCCTTGGCGGACAGAATCCGTCCGCAGACAATTGACGAAATGGTTGGCCAGCGTCACCTTTTAGGTGAGGGCAAGGCTCTTCGCAACATAATTGAATCAGGAGAACTGCCGAACCTTATTTTTTACGGTCCGTCAGGCATAGGCAAAACAACCCTTGCTTCAATTATTGCTCTTCGTACCAACCGTAAATTTCATAAACTTAACGGCACATCAGCCTCAACTGCCGACATCAAGGCTATCGTTGCAGAGCTTGACACTCTTTCTGCCCCTAACGGCATTCTCCTTTATCTCGACGAGATTCAGTACTTCAACAAAAAGCAGCAGCAGACCCTCCTCGACTATATCGAGAGAGGAGAAATCACGCTTATTGCTTCCACAACGGAGAATCCCTATTTTTACATACACGGAGCTATTCTCAGCCGTTCAACTGTTTTTGAATTCAAGAGCATCACTCCGTCGGATATTGTTCCCGCCGTAGAAAGAGCCTTCCGTTTCCTTGCAGACGACAGAAATATCACCATTAAAGCTGAAAACGATGTGCTTACCTATATAGCTCACGCTTGTGGCGGTGACGTAAGAAAGGCAATGAATTCTGCTGAGCTTTGTGTGCTCAGTACTCTCCCCGATGAAAACGGTGAGGTGGTTATCACCATAGAAAAAGCTGAAGAGCTCACACAGAAAAGTGCCATGAAATATGACCGTGAAGGCGACGAGCATTACGACATTCTTTCTGCTTTTCAGAAAAGTATGCGTGGCTCAGACCCTGACGCTGCTCTTCATTATCTCTCGAGGCTTCTTGAAGCAGGTGACCTTCCCTCAGCAACAAGACGTCTTCTCGTCTGTGCAAATGAGGATGTAGGTCTTGCATATCCCATGATTATTCCCATTGTAAAGGCAGCCGTTGACACAGCACTTATGGTGGGTATGCCCGAGGCAAGAATTCCTCTTGCAAATGCGGTTATACTTGTGTGCAATTCACCGAAATCAAACAGTGCTTATATGGGAATCAACGAGGCTATGAATGATATAAGAAAGGGGAACACAGGCCCTATTCCCCGTCAGCTTCAGAACAAGCATTTCGACGGTGAAGATAACAATAACAAGGGACAGTTTTATAAGTATCCTCACGATTATCCCCATCATTACACTTCTCAGCAGTATCTGCCCGACATCATAAAGCACAAGAAATATTATGTTTACGGTGACAACAAGAATGAGCAGGCTGCAAAAGAGTATTGGGATAAGATAAAAGGAGAAAAGTAATGGAATATGCAAAAAAAGCCGAAAGCAAATTCGGTAAATACATTTTCTGCTACTTTGTAGGAAACGGTGAAAATCAGGAGAGAATCCACCTTGCAGTAAGTGAAGACGGATATAACTTCACTCCTATCAATGACAACAAGCCCGTTATCACCCAAACAAAAGGTAAAAAATGTGTCCGTGACCCTTACATCTTCAAGGGTCAGGACAACTGCTACTATATTATCGGTACTGATATGAGGTGCGAGGAGGGTTGGGAATCCAACCACGCCCTTGTTACGTGGAAGTCAGTTGACCTCATAAACTGGACAGATGAAACCATAATCGATATAAAAGAAATGGGTGAAGAGTATAAAAACACCACCAGAGCCTGGGCACCTCAGGCAATCTGGGACGAGAAAGAAAACGCCTATATGATTTACTGGGCACACTCCACCAAGGAGCATAACACGGCAGGAATGTACTATGCACACTCAAAGGATATGAAAACCATCACCGAGCCGAAAGCCCTTTACTGCAGAGATGTGCAGACCATTGACGGTGACATTGCCTATAATGAGAAAAACGGCAAGTATTATCTTTATTTCAAGCACGAAGAAAAGCAGGCGATTGCCTATGTCACCTCAGACAGTCTTACAGGGCCTTATGCGGACAATCCCGTTATTGTTTCCCTTTCTGATAAGGGTGTTGAGGGCAGCGAAATTTACCGTATAAACGGCACAGATACCTTCATTATGGTTATGGACGAATACAGCACCGATATTTTCTTTATGCAGCAGACAGAGGATTTTGAAAGCTTCCTGCCTGTAAGAAGAGAGGACTACTCAATGGATTTTCATCCGAGACACGGTTCAATCTGTGCAATTACCGATGAGGAGTATGAAAATCTCCTTAAGGCAAAATTTTAGAAAGAATCAGGGCGGCACCTTCGCCGGCACCACATAAGGCAGTATTTGTTTCTCGAACAAAATTCCCTGTATCTTGCGGGAAAGCCTCGCAAGGCGACAGCCTTGCTGCATTTTTGGCTTCGATACAAGAAATTTTCAGTTCTTACGAAACTGCGAAGCACTTTAAAATGCGAAATAATTGTGCAAGAAAAGGCAAAAGCCACCGATAATGCTGACGCATATCGGTGGCTTTTAACGCATTATTGTGCGGTTAGTTCACATT
>JAFWZS010000048.1 GCA_017522205.1 Clostridia bacterium | reverse complement strand
GAAGTATTTCTTTAAAATGTGAACTAACCGCACAATAATGCGTTAAAAGCCACCGATATGCGTCAGCATTATCGGTGGCTTTTGCCTTTTCTTGCACAATTATTTCGCATTTTAAAGTGCTTCGCAGTTTCGTAAGAACTGCAAATTTCTTGTATCAAAGCCAAAAATGCAGCAAGGCTGTCGCCTTGCGAGGCTTTCCCGCAAGATACAGGGAATTTTGTTCGAGAAACAAATACTGCCTTATATGGTGCCGGCGAAACGCAGCAGCCTTTTTTTGCCGTTATGTAACATCATAACCATCGGCAAGACCAAATGACACGGAAAGAGCCTTATCAATTTTATACATATCGCTTTTGTCGAGATTGCCCATTTTTTCCTTTAGACGCCTTTTATCAAGGGTTCTCACCTGCTCAAGCAAAACTACAGAATCCTTTGAAAGACCGCAATTATGGGCGTTTACTTTAATGTGAGTGGGCAGATTGTTTTTGAATTTCTGCGAGGTAATTGCAGCGGCAATTACGGTGGGACTGAACTTGTTTCCAACGTCATTCTGAACTATGAGAACAGGTCTTACTCCACCCTGCTCAGAGCCTATTACGGGACTTAAATCAGCGTAATATATTTCTCCTCGTTTTACTGACATTGTTATCCCTCCTTAAAGGTCGGTTACTGTATCATTAGTTTGACCTAAAAAGACCGTTTTTAAACGAGGCAAGGAAAAATTTATTTATTAATTCAGCTGAATATGTAGACGATGTCTCCCGTGTTAAGCTCTTTGATTTTCTTTTCATATCTGTCAACTGTAGCTTCAAATCTGTCAGCGACAATAATTGTGCCGTCTCCGTTTATTATGTGCGGCGTTTCTGCCATAAGACTTAGAGAATCAAACAATGTTTTTACAGGCGAAGCGGCTCTGACACCAATAGTCACACCGTCAAAGGAAAGCTTTGTTTCACCGTTTTTATAAGTAAAAATGCAACCGTTTATAAATTCGGGCGACCTTACAGTAAAAGACATTTCATCCTTGTTTTTCATAATAAAATCACCCTTATACTCCTCTTCTTCACAGCAAAAAGAAACAGTAGTACTGAATTCACCGAGAACATATTCGGTTTCATTCTTTTTGCATGCTGAAAGTGAAAGTATAAGGGTTAAAATTATTGCTAAAAGACTAAGACAGGATTTCATAGATGCAGTCCTTTCAAGGACCGCTGAAATCAGCTGCCCTTATTTTTCAAACGCACCAAGAGTTGCCCCAAGCTCATTCACAATATCAGAGGGAAGCATTCCGCTTTTTGAAAGATTGTCAGCAACCACATCTGCAACGTGACCGTGAATATAAACTGCAGCAGTTATTGCATCAATAAGTCTGAAGCCCTGAACGGCAAAGCCTCCCATTATGCCTGAGAGAACATCACCGCTGCCGCCCTTTGAAAGCCCGTTATTGCCCGAAGCATTGACATAGGTTCTTCTGCTGTCAGGCTCGGTAACAACGGTATTTGAGCCTTTAAGAGCGAGATAAACACTGTTTTCCTCGGAAAACTTTCTTGCGTGGCCGATTCGGTCAGACTGAATAATCTCCGTTGGAGTGCCTGTAAGCCTTGACATCTCCTTCGGGTGAGGTGTGAGAACAACTTTACTTTTTGCGTTTCGTAAAATACTTATGTCTTTTGCTATGATATTTATTCCGTCTGCGTCAACAATTACGGGGACTTTTGAATTTTCAAGCACAGCTTTTACAATAGCTGAGGTATCATCGTTGACACCGAGACCGCAACCGATTACAACTGCATCGTATTTATCAAGCGAAGTAATAAGCTTAGGCAGACATTCTCTGCTGAGTGTGCCCTCTTCGTTTTCAGGTAGAGGCATAAGAAGTGCCTCCGTGAGCTTGGTAGCTATAGGCAGATAAGCACTCTCAGGGAAGGCTACGGTGACAAGACCTGCACCGCTGCGAAGCGCCGCACTTGTTGAAAGTACTGCCGCGCCAACCATATTTCTGCTTCCGCAGATGCAGAGAAGGTGTCCGAAGGAGCCTTTGTGGGCATCGGATTTTCTTTCAGGGAAAAGATGTCTCACTTCTGTTTTATTATAAGTATAAAGCGAATCCTTGACCAGATTATAGCTATCCTCGGGAATGCCGATATTTGCAATAATAATGTCACCGCAACAATCGGTTGAAGGATGAATTATATGGGCAGGTTTAAGAGCAGAAATTGCAATTGTATAATCAGCCTTAAAGCAACCCGGGTCATTGTAACCGCTGTCGCAGTAAACACCGCTGGGTACGTCAATTGCAAACTTGATGCCTTTTGAATTTGACATTTCGGCTATGAGAAGCTTAAGGTCTTCGCTGATGTTACCGTAGAAGCTGAAGCCGAAAATTGCGTCAATAACTATATCGGCATTTTTTACGGTCTGCATAGCCTTAAGTCTGTCGGCATCGTACCAGATTGTGGGAATTGAGGAATCAATAACAAGCTTGTACATATAGGTTGCTTCGGGACTGTCGGGATAACCGCAGGAAAGAATAACAGAAACATTGTAGCCGTTTTCAGAGAGTTTTCTTGCAACAACAAAACCGTCACCGCCATTGTTTCCCTTGCCGCAGACAATAACTGCATTTCTTCTTGAAACGTTTTCATTTTCAACAATATTGCGGATATTTCTCGCACAGGCAGCACCTGCATTCTCCATCATTCTCTGATAGGAAAGACCGTATTTTGCAGTATACTGTTCAACCTGCTTCATTTCATCGCTACTGAGTAATCTCATAAAAAACCACCCTTTCTTCTGATTGTTACAGTTATATATTAACACATTGTATGATAAAGTCAAATAAAAAATTGATAAATAAAGAAAAAACAGGCTTCGGATTGAAATCCGAAGCCCTTTCCATTTAAGTTTTATGCACCAAAAAGTACAAGAAGTGAAGATACAAGAGCAAGTACGAAGAAAACTGCGCCTGCAATCTTTGTAAACTTAGCAAGTTTTGCTTCCATTGTTCTGCCCTTATTCTTGCCGAAGAAAGTTTCAGCAGCACCGCCGATAGCGCCTGAGAGACCCTGCTGCTTGCTTTCCTGAAGCATTACAAGAGCTATGATAATAAGAGAAACAATTATAACTAAAATTGCTAAAAAATACTGAAGAGCTGTCATTTCAATAACCTCCGGAATTTTTATACTTGATGATTATATCACAAAGAAAAATCATTTGCAATAGCTTTACTCTGATTTTTTGTGTCTTAAAAGGGACTTTTTACCGTTTTCTTCCTCTGAATCGCTGTCCGTTACTTCAAAAACGGGTTTTTCTTCGCCTTTTACAACTCCTTCGGTTATAATCAGCTTACCTGCCGTGTTTTCGGAAGGTATGTCATACATATAGTCAAGAAGCACTTTTTCAATAATTGAACGAAGACCTCTTGCACCTGTTTTTGCCTGAAGTGTTTTCTGTGCCAGAGCCTTGAGAGCATCCTCGGTAAATTCAAGCTCAACATCGTCAATGCTGAAAAGATATTCATACTGCTTAACGAGTGCGTTTTTAGGCTCAGACATAATTCTGATGAGCATATCCTCGTCAAGGTCATCAAGGGCTGTGATTACAGGGAGTCTTCCCACAAGCTCGGGAATAAGACCGAATTTTACAAGGTCCTGAGTTACAACCTCATGCATAACCTTGCCTTCTTCAAAGTCTTTTTTACTCTTGATTTCAGCACCGAAGCCGAGACCTGAGTTGCCCATTCTTTTTTCAACAATCTTTTCAATTCCTGCAAACGAACCTGCACAGATGAAAAGAATGTTGGTTGTGTCAATCTGAATGAATTCCTGCTGAGGATGCTTTCTGCCGCCCTGAGGAGGAACGTTTGAAACTGTACCCTCAACGATTTTTAGAAGTGCCTGCTGAACGCCTTCACCGCTTACATCTCGTGTAATTGAGGTGCTTTCGCTCTTGCGGGCAATCTTATCGATTTCGTCAACGTAAATGATACCCTTTTCGGCTCTTTCAACGTCAAAATCTGCCGCCTGAATAAGTCTTAAAAGAATATTTTCTACGTCCTCACCTACATAACCTGCTTCGGTGAGAGTTGTTGCGTCGGCAATTGCAAAAGGCACATCAAGGATTTTAGCCAAGGTCTGTGCAAGCATTGTTTTACCGACACCGGTGGGACCAAGCATAAGAATGTTACTCTTACCAACTTCAACGTCCCCTGTTTTTCCCGAATAAATGCGCTTATAATGATTATAAACCGCTACACTCAAGGTTTTCTTAGCTTCCTCCTGACCGATTACATACTCGTCAAGAAGAGCCTTGATTTCATGAGGCTTTTTAAGAAGTGCAAAATCAGAATCATCCTTATGAGTGCTTTTTTCGCTCTCTTCTTCAACGATTGATCTGCACAAATCTATACATTCATCGCATATATAAACACCGGGACCGGCTATCAGAGTCTTCACTTCGCTCTGTGCTTTGTTGCAGAAGGAACACCTGATGGTCTTTTCTTTGTTGTCACCGTCTCTTGCCATGAATCGAACTCCTTTAAAAATTTTTATCCTTATAAAAGATTATCTCTTATAAAGAATCTTGTCTACAAGGCCGTAGTCAAGAGCTTCTTCAGCTGTCATAAAATTGTCACGCTCTGTATCCTGAGCAATGATTTCAATATCCTTGCCGGTATTTTCAGCAAGAATTTTGTTGAGCTTTGCCTTTGTACGGAGAATATGATCAGCAACAATTTTGATGTCGGTTGCCTGACCCTTAGCACCGCCTGAGGGCTGATGAATCATAATTTCACTGTTGGGAAGAGCAAATCTCTTGCCCTTTGCACCGGATGAAAGCAGGAATGCGCCCATTGATGCAGCCATACCCATACAGATTGTTGAAACATCACATTTGATGTACTGCATTGTATCGTAAATAGCCATACCTGCAGTTACTGAACCGCCGGGGCTGTTGATGTAAAAGCTGATATCTTTTTCTGAATCCTGACTTTCAAGGAAAAGAAGCTGAGCAACAACAAGGCTTGCAGTTGCATCGTTCACTTCGTCTGAAAGAACGATAATTCTGTCGTTGAGAAGTCGGGAATAAATGTCATACTGACGTTCACCACGATTTGTCTGTTCTACTACGTAAGGTACTAATGGCATAGTATTGCCTCCTTTTCATAAAGACACAAAAAATTGTGCCTCATATAAATTTCTTAATTAAAAAATGGCAAGAGAGGAACTGTAAATCACAGTTCCGTCTCATTGTACATATTCTAGGTTAAATTTACCTTAATTAATCAAGATTATTCAGCTGATTCTGCAGCTTCTTCCTTCTTAGCCTTGGGCTTTCTTGCAGTTGTAACCTTTGCGTTATCTCTTACAAACTTGATTGCCTTTTCGTTGAGAAGGTCACCGCGAAGGCCTTCTACGGGAACAACCTTCTTGATTTCTTCCTTTTCCATAGCATACTGAAGAGCGAACTTGTCGTATTCTGCTTCAAGCTCTTCGTCAGTAACTTCGAGACTTTCAAGTTCAGCAACCTTCTGGAGAGCAAGACGAACCTTAACGTTCTGAATTGCTGAATCCTTCATGCTTTCCTTGTACTGTTCGATTGTCATACCTGTGTACTGAAGGTATGTTTCAAGGTTAAGACCCTGTGCTGAAAGTCTGTAGTCAATATTACGAATCTGATCGTTTACTTCGTTGTCATACATAACTTCGGGGATTTCACCGATTACGTTTTCTGAAAGCTTCTGAAGAAGCTGAGATTCGATTTCTCTTTCGTTTTCTTCTTCCTTATGAGCCTTGATTTCCTTTTCGATGCTCTTCTTGAGTGCATCTACTGTATCGCAGTCAGCAGCGTCCTGAGCGAATTCGTCGTCAACCTCGGGAAGCTCCTTAACCTTGATTTCGTGAAGCTTGATTTTGAAAACTGCGTCCTTGTCAGCAAGCTCGGGTGTGTATTCTGTGGGGAACTTAACGTTAACGTCGAATTCTTCACCGATATTGTGACCTACAACCTGCTCTTCAAAGCCGGGAATGAACTGACCTGAGCCGAGAGTGAGCTCATAGTTTTCACCCTTGCCGCCGTCGAAAGCTACGCCGTCAACGAAGCCTTCAAAGTCGATAACTGTGATATCGCCATCCTGAGCTGCTCTGTCTTCAACTGAAACAAGACGGGCATTTCTTTCAACAAGAGCGTTGATTCTCTCATTGATTTCTTCCTCAGTTGCTTCAACCTTTTTCTTAGAAGCCTTGAGCTCCTTGTATTCCTTAAGCTCGATTGTGGGCTTTACATAAACTTCAACTGTCATAAGAACGCCTTCTGCACCGATTTCCTTGATGTCTGCGTTCTTTGTGCCTACGATTTCAAGTTCTGCTTCTTTTGCAGCATCTTCAACTGCCTTTGGGAAGCAGATGTCAAGAGCATCTTCATAGAGCCAGCCCTTGCCGTAGAAGTTTTCAGCCATTTTGCGTGTTACCTTGCCCTTACGGAAACCGGGAAGCTGAATTCTGTTTTTCTGCTTTGCGAAAACTTTGTTCTGAGCAGCATCGAATTCTTCAGCTGAAATTTCGATTTCAAGAGCGTAAACATTTGTTTCAACGTTGTTTGATGATTTTAAAGCCATTTTTGTACTCCTATCCTTGGGTATGCACAAATCGTTTTAACCGAAAATACCCAATATACATTTTAACTAATATATTATATCATTCTTTGAACAATATTTCCATACTTTTTTCAAAATTTTTCAATCAATTTCGGACAAAATTCAAGAAAATCTGCACTCACAAGATCTAATTTCACCGAATCCACGGTTTCTTTAATGTAATTTCTTGCAACTTCACCGTGAAGATGACCGAAATAGCATCTTTCTATTCCGTTATCAATAAGTACCGAAAAAATTTCTTCGCACTTCTGAGTGCCCATAACCGGTGGATAATGAAGAAAGGAAATTATCTCCCCTTCCATTTCCTTTCCGCACTCAATTGAGCGTCTGAGCCTTTCAGCTTCACGGAGGATCACCTTTTTATCAGCTCCTGTCTGTGCATCGTAAAACCAGCCACGGCTGCCCGTGATTATGAAATCACCCACTTTGAAAGCATTGTTGTGGAGAATTTCAATTGAAGTAAAGCCGTTATCAATAAGGAAGTTATCCATTTTCCTTTTGGTAGTCCACCAATAGTCGTGATTGCCCTTCATTATGATTTTCTTTCCCGGAAGAGAGTGAAGAAACGCAAAGTCCTCCCTTGCGCCCTCAAGGCTCATTGCCCAGGAAATGTCACCGGGAACAACAACGGTGTCCTCTTCGCCAACAACCGCTTTCCAGTTTTTTTCTATACGGCTGATATAGTCGCTCCAACCGCCGAATATATCCATAGGCTTATCTGTACCAAAGGACAAATGAGTATCGCCTAAAGCAAAAATTGACAAAGTTACACCACCCTTCGGATAAAGTTGAAAGTTAAAAGTTAAAAGTTGAAATAAGGGTCGCTTCGCTCCGATTAAAATTAATCAGTTTAATTCCCGACAAAAAGCAGAATACCTTTTGTCGGGAGAATTTACTTATTTATATTCCAAGCATTGCGTAAACTGTGTCGATCATATTTTCCTTTTCGCAGCAGGAAGTGAAGCGGGGTGATTTACCCTTGAGTGTAGCGAGCTGTTCAGGGCAGGGTTCACCTGTGATTTCTCTGAGAAGATCTACCTGAGTGAATTCGTCAACACCGTCGAGATTCTTGTCGCAAACTGCAGAAAGAACGGCTGCTGAGAACTTATAGGGGTTAGCTGTTGAAGCGATAACCGTAGGTGTGTTATCCCCTGTTCTCTCTATGTAGTCTCTGTAAACCTTAACTGCAACTGCAGTGTGAGTATCAAGAAGATAACCGTTTTTATAAGTCTTTCCGATTGTGTCCTTTGTCTCTTCATCGTCGCAGCAGCCTGCATCAAAGAGTGAAAGAACCTTTTCCTTTACGTCGGATGTAACCTCATATTTGCCCTCAGAAGAAAGCTCAGCCATCCACTTTGCAATTGTTTCGTCATTTTCATCAGCAAGGTGGAAAAGAAGTCTTTCAAGGTTTGAGGAAATAAGGATATCCATTGAGGGTGAGGTTGTTGTGAAGAACTTTCTGTTTCTGTCGTAAATACCTGTTTTAAGGAAATCTGTAAGAACATTATTTGCGTTTGAAGCGCAGATAAGTTTACCAACGGGTACACCCATTTTCTTTGCGTAATAAGCAGCGAGAATGTTACCGAAGTTACCTGTGGGTACAACAACATTCATTTCGTCGCCGTTTTTGATTTCACCGTTTTCAATCATATCGCAGTAAGCACTTATGTAGTAAACAATCTGCGGAACGAGACGTCCCCAGTTAATTGAGTTAGCTGAAGAGAACATCATACGGTTTTCGTCTAATTTCTTTGCAACTTCCTTGTCGGTAAAAATCTTCTTTACACCGCTCTGTGCATCGTCAAAGTTACCCTTGATAGCTGAAACGGCAACGTTTTCGCCTGCCTGAGTTGTCATCTGAAGCTTCTGCATGGGGCTTACACCGTCTTCAGGATAGAACACCATAATCTTTGTGCCGGGTACATCCTTAAAGCCTTCAAGAGCAGCCTTACCTGTATCGCCTGAGGTAGCAACAAGAATTACGATAGTCTTATCAGCAACAGTCTTCTTTGCGGAAACTGTAAGAAGATAAGGAAGAAGCTGAAGAGCCATATCCTTGAATGCGCAGGTAGGGCCTCTCCAGAGTTCAAGAATGTTCTCGCCCTCTTTGATTTTCTTTACAGGTGCAACCTTACTGCTGCTGAATTTACCATCGGCATAAGCTCCGCTTACGCACATATCAATTTCCTCGGCGGTAAAGTCGGTAAGGTAAAGTGAGAGCACCTTTTTAGCTCTTTCTATATAGCTGAGAGGTACAAGGCTGTCAATAAAGCTTTTGTCAATCTGAGGGATTTCTGTGGGAACAAAAAGTCCGCCGTCCTTTGAAATACCCTGAGCGATTGCGTAAGCTGACTCTACCTTTACGCTCTTATCTCTTGTACTTGTATAAAGCATTGTAAGTCCTCCGTTTTGAGCCATTTACGGCTCGGAATTTATGATTTTACATTTTATCACATTAAAAAGAAAATGTAAAGACCTTTAAAATATATCGTATCTGCCTGAGAAATCCTCAGCATCAAAAGCAGATTCTATATGGTTGAATTTATAAATTCTCCCCTCTTTCTGCCACACTTCAAAAACGTCAAAGCGTGAAAAGACGGTAAGCAGCTCGTTTTCCATATATTTCATAGCAGTAAGCATAAGCTTTTTCTGCTTACTTTTGCTCACCGCTTCAGAGGGTCTGCTGAGAGAATTTTCACTTCTGGTTTTTACTTCAACAAAAGCTATGATATTTCCTTTCTGTGCAATAAGGTCAACCTCGCCGTAGCGGGAGTGGTAGTTTCTCTCTTTTATTTCATAGCCTTTTTTACTGTAGTATTCCTCGCAGAAATCCTCACCGTTTTTTCCTATTGTGCTTTTATCCATTTTATTCACCGAGAATCTTTTTAAGAAAAGTTCTTCTGTGCTCATCACAGATGCCGTGTTCAGCAATTTTTTCATAGTGGAGCTTTGTGCCGTAGCCCTTATGCTGAGCAAAAGCGTATTCGGGATACTTCTTATCCATTTCGAGGCAGTATCTGTCTCTTGTTACCTTTGCGAGAATTGAAGCTGCTGCAATT
This sequence comes from Clostridia bacterium, assembly GCA_017522205.1. Classification (GTDB taxonomy): domain Bacteria; phylum Bacillota; class Clostridia; order Oscillospirales; family Acutalibacteraceae; genus UBA6857. The sequence goes on along the minus strand of JAFWZS010000048.1, from coordinate 6,186 downwards.
GAAACAGACTTTGCATCACCCTTGATTACGGTTCTTTCTTCAATTGAAAGACCGGGCTTACCGTTGCCGTCTATAAGAGCAACATCAGGCTTTACGGAAAGGTGTTCAACTGCAGTGCGCATAGCAAGGAAGGTAGCCTGAAGAATGTTGATTTCATCAATGGTTTTTGCATCAACCATTTCTATACTGTAAGCAATTGCTTTTTCCTTAATAATATCGTAAAGTGCATCACGCTTTTTTTCGCTGAGCTTTTTTGAGTCGTTGATTCCCTCAATTTCACAGTCAACGGGAAGAATAACCGCAGCAGCACAAACGGGACCGCAAAGAGGACCTCTGCCTGCCTCATCAATACCGCATACAACCTTAAAGCCCTCGTTCAGCATTTCTTTTTCAATATCGAAATTCATTTTTTCACCTCAAAGAAAGAGGGCTGTTAAAAAACAGCCCCTTTTAGTTTTTTCAGGAATTAAAGAATCTTGCAGAAATTGAAGATTGAAGCAGGAAGCTCTTCCTTGTCTGCTGAAATTGTGAAAACAAAATCCTTTTCATTCTTTGATGAAAGCTCATAAATGTTTTCAAGAAATGAAGCAAGCTCGTTATAGTCTCTGCCACCGATTCTGAGAGTAGCGTCAACAAGAACGTCTGTGATGTCGTGGTTACCTGCACAGATACCTGCGAGGAAGCCGTAGAATGCATCGTAGCCCTTTACATCATAGTCGTCAGTAGCGATAAGTCTTGCGCGGTAATTAACATCATATGTTAACTTGGTTTCCTTCTCAACGCAAACAACGTTGCCCTTTGAGGTTTCGATTGCCTTGTTTACGCAAGAAATCAAGCTCTTTGTTTTTCCTGAACCTTTGTGTCCTAAAATAATAGAAATCATTTTAATTTCCTCCTTTTATTTATTGCTCCGAAAACTTTTCGGTTCAATTACAACATTATTATATCACTTATTTATTCTTTGTTCAAGTGCTTCTTTCTCTTTTTCGTAGCCGGGTTTGCCTAAAAGTGCAAACATATTGCGTTTATAGCTTTCAACACCGGGCTGGTCAAAGGGATTTACACCTAAAACATATCCTGAAACGGCACAAGCCTTTTCAAAGAAATAAATGAGATAACCGAGTGAATCTTCGTCCATTTTTTCGTTCTGAATAATTGCAACAGGTACTTTGCCGTCTGTGTGAGCAAGAACTGTACCCTGATATGCCTTTTCATTAACGAAGGTCATGGACTTCCCTGCAAGGAAGTTAAGTGAGTCTGCGTTTTCTGCGTCTTCCTTAATATAAATTTCTTCCTTGGGCTCTGCGAAAGTTACAACTGTTTCGAAAAGTATTCTTTCGCCTTCCTGAATGTACTGACCGAGAGAGTGAAGGTCAGTTGAAAAAATTGCTGATGAAGGGAAGAGACCCTTGCCGTCCTTACCTTCACTTTCACCGTAAAGCTGTTTGAGCCATTCATTCATAAGTGTGAATGCAGGCTCGTAGCTTATGAACATTTCTGTGCTCTTGCCCTTGTTGTAAAGAGCATTTCTGATTGCTACATACTTATAGCAGTCGTTCTTATTTATATCGGTTTCCATAAGCTCTTCTCTTGCCTTTGCTGCACCAACCATAAGAGCATCTATATCGATACCGGCAGCGGCAATGGGAAGAAGACCAACAGCTGTAAGAACTGAATATCTGCCTCCTACATCATCGGGTACTACAAAGGTTTCGTAGCCTTCCTTGTCGGAAAGAGCCTTGAGTGTGCCTTTTGCTCTGTCGGTTGTGATGTAGGTTCTCTTTGCAGCTTCTTCTTTGCCGTACTTTTCTTCGAGAAGCTCACGGAAAACTCTGAACGCAATTGCAGGCTCGGTTGTTGTGCCTGACTTTGAAATTACGTTGATTGAGAAATCCTTTTTCTTGCATATCTTAAGAATGTCTGAAAGATATGAGGGAGAAATGCTGTTACCTGCAAAATAGATAGCAGGTGTGCCTTCTCTCAGGTCGTTATAGTTCTGACCGCCGATAAATTCAATTACTGCTCTTGCACCGAGGTATGAACCACCGATACCGATTACCACAAGGACATCACTGTCACTTTTGATTTTCTCTGCAGCCTTTTTGATTCTTACAAACTCATCCTTATCGTAATTTACGGGAAGGTCAATCCAACCGAGGAAATCACTGCCGGCACCTGTTTTGTTGTGAAGGTCATTGTGAGCTTTTGTGATTTTTTCCTGATAGGAAAGAAGTTCTTCATCCGACACGAATGATGATACATACTTGGACTTTAATTTTGCTGACATTTGCTATGCTCCTATAATAATATAGTTTTCTTGTATTTTAATACAAGTGTGCCAATTTGTCAACCGAATTATAAATAATTTTACAACGATTTTGACAAAACTTTCAAAAATCTCAGTGCCATCACGCCAAAAGTAATCCTTTCAACTATCTTTTCACACAGAAGATTATACTCCCCTACGGTTTCACCGTCTGCCTTCAGAACGACCTTGCCGATAATCTGATTTTCCTCGCAAGGTGCTTCAACATAATCGGAAATGGTAATCTGAGTTTCAGTTTTGTCTTTCAGTCCCTTTTTGAGTGTAAGAGGCTTTATCTCCTGAGCCTTCGGCATTACATAAGCCTCAACGCCTTTTTTTACTCTTACTGGTGTAAGCAGAGAGGAATCAACGGAGGGTGTAACGGTTTCATAGTTTGAAAATCCCCAGTTCAGCATAGCCTTTGCACCCTCAAAACGGTCCGTGCTGTTTCCTGCACCCATTACTACGGCAATAAGATGCAGACCGTCTCTTTTTGCAGATGCGGAAAGACAGTGACCTGCCCTTGAGGTTGTGCCCGTTTTAAGACCCGTTGTGCCGTTATAAAAGCGTACAAGTCGGTTTGTGTTCACAAGCTCAGTTGCTCCGTTACGAAGAGAATCCATCCACACCGTTGTGTAGTCAGTAATTTTTTCGTGCTTAAGAAGCTCCCTTGACATAAGGGCAATATCATGGGCGGTTGTGAGATGGTTTGTTGTTGTGTCGTCAAGACCTGAACCGTTTTCAAAGCTTGTGTTTATCATTCCAAGCTCCTCGGCTCTTACGTTCATTGCATTTACAAAAGCCTCTTCACTTCCGTAAAGATGCTCACCGAGAGCTGTTACCGCATCATTGGCACTTCCTATGGCTGTAGCTTTCAGCAGCTCATCAACAGTCATCTGCTCACCCTCTTTGAGCCAAATCTGTGAGCCGCCCTTACTTGCAGCGTTGGTGCTTGTTGTAACGGTATCAGTAAGGGTTATTTTTCCGCTGTGGAGAGCTTCCATTACAAGAAGCATAGGCATAATTTTTGTCACGGAGGCAGGGTAAAGCCGTTCGTTTTCATTGAAGGAATAAAGCACCTGACCTGTTGAAACATCCATAAGTACGGCTGATTTGGCTTTGACTTCAACTGCATCCTCGTTAAGTGCGAAGCCCCAGAAAGTGAAACTGAGAAGCATAAGATTCAGCGCAAGAATAAAGGAAAGTATTTTTTTCATATTTGTCACCTCGGTTATAAATATGAAAGTTTATATCTGATTAAAACAAATGACTTGAATAATCGGCTCTTTTGCTATATAATTCAGTTATCTTTTAATTAGGTTGGTAACAAATGAAAGTTAAATTCTACACCTTAGGGTGCAAAGTTAATCAATATGAAAGTCAGGCTATGAGTGAGGCACTCAGCGAAAAGGGCTTTGAGACTACGGCAGATGATACGGCAGATGTTTTTGTGGTGAATTCCTGCACGGTAACTGCTTTCGCAGACAAAAAGACCCGTCAGGCAGTAAGACGCTTCAAGCGTAATAACCCCGATTCCGTTGTGGTGCTTACCGGTTGTATGCCCCAGGCTTACCCCGAGAATTCAAAGGCGCTTCTTGAAGCTGACATTGTAATAGGAAACAAGAACAACTGCGATTTGCCGTATATTCTTGAAAAGTACTTTCAGAACAGAGAAAGAGTTTTTCAGGTTGAAGAGCATCTCAAGGGTGACTGTTTCAGAAGCGCAAAAATCACCGGCTTTGACGAAAGAACAAGGGCATACATCAAAATTCAGGATGGATGCAACCGTTTTTGCTCCTACTGCATTATTCCCTATTCCCGAGGCAGAGTGCGTTCAAAGCCCATTGAAGAGCTTCATTCTGAGCTTCAGGCACTCTCGCAAAACGGCTACAAGGAGGTTGTCCTTGTAGGCATCAATCTTTCCTCATACGGCTCAGATATCGGCAGAACCTTTCCCGAGGCGGTCAAATGTGCAAACGATACCGACGGTATTCTCCGAGTGCGTTTAGGCTCTCTTGAGCCTGACCACCTGACGGATGAGGTTATTGATGAGCTGAAAAAGTGTGAAAAGCTCTGTCCTCAGTTTCATATTTCTCTGCAGAGCGGCTGTGACAATACTCTCAAAAGAATGAACCGTCACTATACCGCTGAGGAGTACAGACACCTTTGCAGAAAGCTTCGTGAATCTTTCAAAGACTGCACTCTTACTACTGACGTTATGGTAGGCTTCGCCGGTGAAACAGAAGAAGATTTCAAAGAAAGTCTCAGCTTTGTTAAGGAAATCGGTTTTGAAAAGGTGCACGTTTTCCCCTACTCAATCAGAAAGGGTACAAGGGCTGAAAAATTCGACGGCCATCTTGATGCAAGTGTCAAGGATGCACGCTGCAAAATTATGATTGAGGAAACTGAGAAAATCCGCAGAGCCTATATGGAAAGTCAGCTTGGCAGAACTTACTCTGTAATTTTTGAAACAAGCGACTCTGAGGGTTATCTGACAGGACATACAGCTAATTTCATCCCCGTAAAGGTAAAAGCTCCTGACAGTCTCAGAGGCGAAATCTGTGAGGTTGTTATTACAGAGGCAAGTGATGATTTCTGTATAGGCAAATTATCTGAATAAAAACAAAAGAAAGGCAGAAGGGTGACACTTCATAGGGAAGTTTAGCCCAAACCTGTCTTTCTTTTTCTTTAATTGCTCAATCGGAACGGACGCCCGATGGGCGCCCCTACGTCATTCGGAATAATAAGCTTTGAACTGAGATGTTGATTCAGAGCCACTGTCTCTGATCTGCTTACTCATAAAGGCAAACTTATCTGTTGCGGTGCATTCGAAATCATAAAGTGCCTTGCCTTTTTCGGTGAGGCTATCTTTTTCTGCGTGTCTCGTTATAACGGGCACGGTTGAGTTTTCCTTGGCATTTTTGAGAAGTGCAAGTCCCCTTTCGCTTGCTGCAAGGATTTTCATATAAGGCACTCTGCCTTCGGAAAGGGATTTCGGGCATCTTAAGTAGAGCATCAGAACTTCCCGTCTTATGCGTGAGTGAGTGTAGTTTTTCACCTTTACGCTGTCATAAAGCTGTGATAGCGTTGTTGCAGTTTTCAGTGAGGTATATATTCTGTCGGAAAGACCCGTTTCGTCACTGATATAAAGAGAGTAGTCCTCTCTCGGAATTTCTCTTAAAGAAGAGAGTATTCCTCTTTCATTGTTTTTAAGGCTGCAGGGTGCAAAGCCTTTTTCCTTTTCATCTATCAGTATTTCATTAGTAATTTCGGGAAGAAAACCTTTTACATTCTTTGAAAGCTCAGCTTCTCGTATGAGACTTGCAGAAGCGATATTTCCCACAGCTTCGCTGCTATCGTGTGATGCACCTTTACGCAGCACCGGAAGAAAATCATTTTCTCTGCCGTAGCTTTTGAGCGCTTTCAGATATTCCATACCGAGGGTACTGTTGGGGGAAAGAAGAATTTCTGAAGTTGCTTTGCCACAAAGAGCTTCAACAGCAAGACTCAGAGCCTTCGGATAAGTAAGACCCTCACTCATCTTTTCCTTGGTAAGCTCAATGATTCTTTCATTTTGAAGAGCCTTAAGGCACGAGAGCAGCTTTTCTTTACTGTCCGTTTCACGTCCAAAGGAAATGAAATCAACCCCGAAGTCCAATAAAAGCCCTACAGCGCCCCTTGCAAAGGTTTCAGCTGAGGCCGATGAGAAAGGCGTGGGTAAATCTATAACCACGTCAGCACCGTTTTTTACGGCAATTTCGGCACGCTTCCATTTACTGAGGCAGGCACACTCACCTCTCTGCACAAAGTTGCCGCTCATTACACAGACGATATAATCTGCACCGGCTTTTTTTACTTCATTTATATGATAGAGGTGTCCG
>JAFWZS010000047.1 GCA_017522205.1 Clostridia bacterium | reverse complement strand
TCAACAGTACAGAAGTGAGTACCGAACTTTTCCGTGTACATTCTTTCTGATTGCGGTCTGCCGTCTATGACATACAGAACATTCATAGTGCCGTTGCCAATGTCAGCGACAAGGTTTACACCGTCCATTTTGGTTGCGAACTGTGAAACCGCCGCATACCCCTGCGGATATATACTCGCACTTGCAATTTTTATTCGGTACTCTGTATGCTGCCAAGTGAAAGTTACTTCCTCGTTCTTTGTCAGATATGCTTTGAAGCTCTCTTTCTGTCCTGCAGTCCAAGTGAGAGGAAGACCTGCCGCAATGTGAACTGTGGCTTCAGTTAAGTTTTCTGCACCTAACTCCTTTGCAATAGCCACAAGTGTGAGGGCATAATAGTCCTCGTCTTTGATTTTGTCGGGAAGAAACTCCTTGTGTCCTTCACCGATAAGATAGAACTTACCACCGTAAACAAGCATATCCTTTGTGAAAAGCGGCTCTGAATCATAAGCTGTAATGCCTGTTCTGAAACAGTGGTTAGCAGTTTTGATGTTGCCATAACCATGGTCAACACCGATGATTTTGATTTCATTAAAAGTTTTCATTTTAAATAATTCCTTTCATAATAGATTTTTTGACATAGAAAAAGCAGCCCGTGTTGTACGGACTGCTTAAAGTTAGTATAATTCAGCGGTCAAGGTCGCTTCTTTTTCTTTCGGCTCTCTCTATTTGCTTTGCCCAGGTCTTGACTGTCTGCTCCTTAAGGAAGGTACACATAGGAACAATATCCTGTTCTCTGTCCCAGGCTTCAAGAGCATCATAATATGATTTTCTGTCCTCTTCGTGAATAACGATGGGCGGATGAGAATTGAGTACAAGCAGATAGTTCATAACCAGTCTGCCTGTTCTGCCGTTTCCGTCGGCAAAGGGATGGATGTTTTCAAATTTTGCGTGGAAATATGCCGCTGCTTTAAGAACAATGTCCTCAGGTATATCCTGAATTTCTTCTAAAAGCTCATCAATCTCTTCTTTAACGTCGTCGGGCAGTGCACCTATCTCCTCACGGCCTGTTACAAAATCGTGCTTTTTGTATTCACCGGGACGCTCACCTAACTGATAACGGCGGGTGTCGTAGGTGTTCTGTGTAAGAAGCCTCTGAAACTCTTTAATCAGTTCTTCCGTTATGGGGAGCTTCCGATTGAATGAGGAGAGGAAATATTCGTTAGCTTCCTTTGAATTGCGGATTTCAAAAAGTGTACGCAAATCACCCGTATATGAGGTTACACCGTCATGCTCAAAGATTTCTCTTGTATCGTTGTAGGTGACCTTGTTATTTTCAATCTTGCCTGAGTTGTAGGCAAAGGCGATACTGTGACCGTTAAGGGCCTCTGCAAGTTCAGCATCAGTTGATATATTTTTTCGTTGCCATAATGCAACAGCTCTTGTATATCTGTCCATAACTTCATCCTTTCTGCGGTTATTGTACCACATTTTCTTGCATTTTGGGAGAAAAATCAGAAATTTCTTCAGCTTTTGCCTTTTCTTTCTGCTTTTTTCTG
>JAFWZS010000046.1 GCA_017522205.1 Clostridia bacterium | reverse complement strand
GGAATTCACAGGCACAGTTAAGTCTCTCACAAACTATGGTGCATTTGTTGATCTCGGCGGAGTTGACGGTATGGTACATATCTCAGAGCTCTCCTGGAAGAGAATCAAGCATCCTTCAGAAATTGTTAACGTTGGCGACACTGTAAAGGTATTCGTTAAGGCTCTCGACGCTGAAAAGAGAAAGATTTCTCTCGGCTATAAGAGAATCGAAGACAATCCCTGGGAAATCCTCAAGAGAGATTATCCCGTTGATTCAGTCGTTGATGCTAAGGTTGTTGGTCTTACAACATTCGGCGCATTTGCTAACATCATTGACGGCATTGACGGTCTTATTCACATTTCACAGATCGCTGACCGCCACATCGCTTCACCCAAGGAAGTTCTTTCAATCGGTGACGAGGTTAAGGTTAAGATCACAGAAATCGACTTCGATAAGAAGCGTGTAAGCCTTTCAATCCGTGCTCTTCTTGAACCTGCTGAGGCAGTTGAAGAAACAGCTGAAGAGGTTGCAGAAGAAGCTGTTGAAGAGGTTGCAGAAGAAGTTGTTGAAGAAGCAGCAGAAGTAGCTGAAGTTGAAGAAGTAGCTGAAGCAGTTGAGGAAGCTACAGAAGAAGCTGCTGAATAATTAAAATTTAAGTGGTAGTCTGACGGCTGCCACTTTTCATTTTGAGGGTGAGTATATTGAATTTTGCGTTTTATGAAAGTCAGTTCGGACTTATAAAAATCGGGTATGAAAACGGTGAAATCTGCAGCATAAAAACGGCAGAAATAATTGACTGTGAAAATGAGCCGTCAGTTCTTACAGAAGAGGCTTTCAAACAGCTTGAGGAATTCTTCAAAAAAGAAAGAAAAACCTTTGATTTGCCACTAAAAATCAAAGGAACACCCTTTCAGGAAAAGGTCTGGCGTGCACTTATGGAGATACCCTACGGTGAAATGAGAACCTACGGAGAAATCGCGGAAAAAATCGGCTGTCCCAAAGGCGCAAGAGCTGTGGGCAGCGCCAATCACAATAACCCATTATGGATAGTCGTACCTTGTCACAGAGTAGTCGGAAAAGACGGAAAACTTACAGGCTATGCAGGGGGAACGGAAATGAAAAAAACTCTGCTCAGACTGGAGCAGGAATAAATGCTAACACCCAACTTTGATGTCGGGTAGTTAAAACTCAGCAAACGAAACAACACCCTGAACAACACTCACATAACATACGGTAAGCCCTTATAAATAAAGGTTTTGCCGTGTTTTCTTTTTTTATTTTTAACAGGCAGATTAACAGGCAAAATAACATCCTGTCAACAGTCTGTCAACATCCTATCAACAACAATATAAGAATATAAAGAATTATAAGAATGAAAAGAATATATATAAGGAAGAACTTTCTTCAAAAAAGTGAGGGAATAAAAATGCTCTTACTATTGACAAAGAGATAAAAAGTGTGTACAATAGTAACCGAACAAATGTTCTTTTCGAATTGAGGGAGGGTTCACAATGGAAAGAATTATAATACATTCAGATATGAACTCATGTTATGCTTCCGTTGAGTGCAGTCTGAATCCCTCTCTAAAGGGAAAGCCCGTTGCTGTCGGCGGAAGTGTGGAGCACCGCCACGGTATAATTCTTGCTAAAAGTGAGGAAGCTAAAAGGTGCGGAGTGAAAACAGGAGAAGCGCTCTGGCAAGCAAAGCAAAAATGTCCTGACCTTATAGTAATTGAGCCTCATTTTGATGAATATATAAAATACTCTCGCCTTGCACATGATATATATGCCCGTTATACTGACAGAATTGAGCCTATGGGCCTTGATGAGGTGTGGTGTGACCTTACGGGCAGTATAAGAGCGTTCGGCTCTGTAAGACAGATTTGCGACGAAATAAGAACGGCTTTCAAAGAAGAACTTGGAGTTACGGTTTCAATAGGAATTTCTTTTAATAAAATTTTTGCAAAGCTTGGCAGTGACCTTGCAGGTAAGGATGAGGTATATGAAATTACAAAGGAAAATTTCAAGGATAAGGTATGGTGTCTTCCGGTAAGGGCGATTATGGGTGTCGGCAGAAGCACCGGTGATACTCTTTTACGTTACGGCATAAAGACAATAGGTGACCTTGCGGGCTGTGACCCGAAGTGGCTCAGAACAGTTTTTGGAGTTGTGGGTGACGATTTATGGAAATACGCCAACGGACTTGATAATTCAAGGGTAATGCCCGACGGCTACCGTCAGCCTATAAAAAGTGTTGGTCACGGTGTTACCTGCAGTGAAGACTTGGTAAACGACGATGAGGTGTGGAAGGTTTTTCTTTCTCTTTCTCAGAATGTTTCAAAGCAGCTCAAAAAGAACAGTCTTGAAGCTACGGGAGTACAGATTGCCGTCAGAGATAATCAGCTCATTACAAAGCAGTTTCAAAGCCCTACAGAATTTGCCACACAGTCGGCAAAGGAAATTTCAGAAACCGCAATGAAGCTTTTTAAGGATAATTATAGCTGGGGGAACAATGTCCGTGCCCTTACAGTAAGAGCCATAAATCTTCAGAAAGAGGATACACCCTTTCAGATGGACCTTTTGTCAGATTTTGTCTGCCACGAAAGACAGAAGAAAATTGACGATACCGTTCTTGCAATCAGAGACAGGTTTGGTTCTGATTCAATTTTCAACTGCTGTCTTATGACAGAAGAGAAGATTCCTGACCATAACATAAAACACACTTTGCCCGGGAAAATGTATAAGTAGGTGAATTATTGTGAAAAGCAGAAAGGTTTATGTGAGCGTTGTTGCTGAAATTGACGAAGAGGGTAACAAAAAGCCTATGAGTATAAAATGGGAAGACGGAAGAACCTATGAAATTGACAAGGTGCTTGAAGTAAGACGAGCCTTTGCCCAAAAGGTTGGCGGAACAGCAGTAAGGTACACCATATCAGTGTGCGGTAAAACCACTTTTATTTTTGAAGATGAGGGAAAATGGTTTGCAGAAAGCCGTATCTGAGCAGATAAAAACAGATAAGGGACACAAAACACTTGATTTTTTTCTTAAAATAGTGTAAATTATAACTGTTGTGTCATTAAAAGGGTGATTCTACTAAATGTTGTATAAAACCCTTGTAAGTACGTTCAGAAAGGAAATAGGATAATGGCTAAGAAACAAGGATACTCAAACGATGATATCCTCATGCTGGAGGGCGCTGACAGAGTCAGAAAAAGACCTGCCGTTATTTTCGGTTCAAACGGTATTTCCGGATGTGAGCATTCGGTTTTTGAAATACTTTCCAACTCAATTGACGAGGCAAGAGAGGGTCACGGTGACAAGATTGTTGTTACAAGATTTCTCGATAATTCCGTTGAGGTGCAAGACTTCGGCCGTGGTATTCCAGTAGGTTATAATGAGAAATATGACCGCTTTAACTGGGAGCTTGTTTTCTGTGAGCTGTATGCCGGCGGTAAGTATAAGACCAATTCAGGGGGAAGCTATGAGTATTCTCTCGGTCTTAACGGTCTCGGTCTTTGTGCAACTCAGTTTGCCAGTGAATATATGGACGCCGAAATCAAAACCGGCGGTGAAAAGCACACACTTCACTTTGAAAAGGGTGAAAATGTAGGCGGACTTCAGAGTGAGCCTTACAATAAAAAGGATACCGGTACAAGAATCAGATGGAAGCCCGACTTAGAGGTTTTCACCGATATTGACGTATCTCTCGAATACTATCAGCAGACTCTTCAGAGACAGGCTATTGTAAACCCTAAGGTTCGTTTTGAGCTTAAAAACGAAATAAAAGGCGGTTTTGAAACCTTTGTCTATTACTACGAAAACGGTATCAGCGACTATGTCAAGGAATTCGTAGGGGAGGATGCAATTTCTTCCGTTCAGTTCTGGCAGACAGAAAAAAGCGGTAAGGACAGAGAGGATTTACCTGAATATAAGGTAAGACTTAACGTTGCACTTGCTTTTTCAAACAAAAAGCAAATGATTGAATACTACCACAACTCTAGCTTTCTTGAGTTCGGCGGTTCACCGGATAACGCAGTAAAAAGCGCTACCGTTGCTCAGATTGACGCTTACCTTAAGCAAAGCGGTAAGTACGCAAAGAGCGATGCGAAGATAAAATTTCAGGATATTGCGGACTGCCTTGTGCTTGTTTCATCATCTTTCTCAACAGAAACCTCATACCTCAATCAGACAAAAAAGGCGATTACCAATAAGTTCATTCAGGAGGCTATGACTGAATTTCTCCGCCATCAGATTGAAATTTATTTCATCGAAAACAAGATGGAGGCAGACAAAATCTGCGACCAGGTGCTTGTAAATATGCGAAGCCGTGTAAAGGCTGAGGCTACAAGACTTAACCTTAAGAAAACCCTTGCCACTTCAAATGATATGGCAAACAGAGTGCAGAAGTTTGTAGACTGCAGAAGCAAGGATATTGACAAAAGAGAGCTTTTCATCGTGGAAGGTGACTCAGCTCTCGGTGCTTGTAAGCAGGCGAGAGACTCGGAATTCCAGGCTATTATCCCCGTAAGAGGTAAGATTCTAAACTGCCTTAAGTGCGGTTACGATAAGATTTTCAAAAGCGAAATTATAACCGATTTACTCAAGGTTCTCGGCTGCGGTGTTGAGGTAAACTCAAAGGCTATGAAGAATATGTCAACCTTCAGCATTGACAATCTGCGTTGGAGCAAAATCATTATCTGTACCGATGCCGACGTTGACGGCTATCAGATAAGAACCCTCATTCTTGCAATGATTTACCGTCTGATGCCTACGCTTATCAAAGAGGGCAAGGTGTTTATTGCTGAATCGCCCCTTTATGAAATAACAAGCGGTAACGAAACCTGGTTTGCTTATACCGAAAAGGAAAAGAGCGACGCTCTTGAACAGATAGGCAAGGCAAAATACAGCGTTCAGCGTTCAAAGGGTCTCGGTGAAAACGATGCCGATATGATGAACCTTACAACAATGAATCCTGCAACAAGACGACTTATAAAAATCGATCCCACAGATGCTGAGCAGACTGCAGAAATGTTTGATCTGATGCTTGGCGATAATCTGTCGGGCAGAAAAGATTATATTGCTAACTATGGTCATCTTTATATTGATATGACTGACGTAAGCTGAGAAAGGAGGAACCTCAGTTGGCTAAAAAGAAAACAAGCAAAAAGAAAGAGGAGAAAAATCTCCTTGAGAACACCCACATTTCCAACGCCGGTGAAATGATTGAACAGCGTATTACCGACACTATTGAAATGAACTTTATGCCTTATGCTATGAGCGTTATCCTTTCGAGAGCTATTCCTGAAATTGACGGCTTCAAGCCTTCACACAGAAAGCTCCTTTACACTATGTACAAAATGGGGCTTATGGGCTCATCAAGAACAAAGTCAGCTAATATTGTAGGTCAGACCATGCGTCTTAACCCTCACGGTGATGCAGCTATTTATGAGACCATGGTGCGACTTTCCAGAGGTAACGAGGCTCTTTTAAATCCCTTTGTTGATTCAAAGGGTAACTTCGGTAAGGCTTATTCAAGAGATATGCACTACGCTGCGCCCCGATATACCGAGGCTAAGCTTGAAAGTATATGCAACGAGCTTTTCAGAGATATCGATAAAAACACAATTGACTTTGTTGATAACTATGACAGCTCAATGAAGGAGCCGGTGCTTCTTCCTGTTACCTTTCCGTCAATTCTCGCTAATGTTAACGTAGGTATTGCTGTTGGTATGGCTTCTTCCATCTGTTCGTTTAACCTTAAAGAGCTTTGCGAAACAACAATTGAGCTAATAAAGGATCAGAGTCACAACTGCATTGAAACTATGCCGGCACCTGATTTTATCGGAGGCGGAACAATCCTCTACAATAAAGAGGAGATGGAAGAAATCTACCGTACGGGTAGAGGCGGTATCAAGGTAAGAGCAAATTATAACTATGACAAGGATTTCAACTGCATTGATATCAAGCAGATTCCGCCTACAACAACTGCGGAAGCGATTATTGATAAAATTATCGAAAGAGTAAAGGCAGGCTCAATCAAGGAAATCACCGATGTCCGAGATGAAACTGACAAGGCAGGTCTCAAGATTACTATAGACCTGAAACGAGGTACAGATCCTGATAAGCTTATGGCAAAGCTTTATAAGCTTACACCGCTTGAAGATAGCTTCTCTTGTAATTTTAACGTGCTTGTTGACGGCTATCCCAGAGTAATGGGTGTAAGGGACATTATTATTGAATGGATTCGTTTCAGAGGCAGATGCGTTTTCAGAAGAGTAAGCTTTGACCTTCAGAAAGCTGAGGACAAGCTTCACCTTCTTCGCGGTCTTGAAAAAATCCTTCTTGATATTGACAAGGCAATTGCAATTATCCGTCAGACTGAGGAAGAGTCTGAGGTTATTCCTAACCTTATGAAAGGCTTTTCAATTGATGAGATTCAGGCTGAATACGTGGCTGAAATAAAGCTGCGTCACCTTAACAGAGAGTATATTTTAAAGCGTCTTAAGGATATTGAAAACCTTGAAAAGACAATTGCCGAGATGAAGGATGTTCTCTCTTCAAAGGCAAAAATCAGAAAAATTATTATCGGTGAACTGAGTGAAGTAATCAAGAAATATGCACAGGAAAGAAAGACACAGATTCTTGATTGCTCAGACATTGAAGACGAAATGAACGAGCCTGAGGTGCCCGATTATCCCGTTAATGTATTCTTTACAAAAGAGGGCTATTTCAAGAAAATTACTCCGCTTTCACTTCGTATGGGCGGAGACCATAAGCTGAAGGAAAACGACGAAATCATCTTCAGCATGGAAACCTCAAACGCAAAGGAACTGCTATTCTTTACGGATAAGTGTCAGGTTTACAAGTCACGAATCAGCGATTTTGCCGATTCAAAGGCAAGTGTTCTCGGTGAATATATTCCCTCAAAGCTTCAGATGGACGAGGGCGAAAATGCAATATTTATGGTAGTCACCGACGATTACAAGGGTTTCATGCTGTTCCTTTTCGAAAACGGCAAGGCTGCCAAGGTAAACCTTTCTTCCTATGCTACAAAGACTAACCGTAAAAAGCTCATAAAGGCTTATTCGGACAAATCGCCCCTTTCACAGCTTATGTATCTTCCCGAGGATAAGAATATCGTAATTGAAACAACAGGCGGCAGATGCCTTCTTGTTGACACCTCAATCATTCTTCCCAAGGCTATGAAGGACACTCAGGGCGTGGCTTGTATCACACTTAAAAAGAATCAGAAGATTTCCACTTTGCGTGATTATAACGAAGGTGAATTCACACGCCCATCACGTTATAAGGCAAAGAGCCTTCCGTCAACAGGTGCTGTAATCAGCAATGAAGACGTAATCAAAAAGAATAACGTAACCTTTGAAGGCTTTGAATAAAAAAATAATCTCCCTTGCTGATGTACAGCAGGGGAGATTTTATATATACGACAGTGAAAAGCTGCTGCCCTGCACCGTCTTTAATTGCAAGGCAGCAGCAAACGCATTTACTACCTCGCTAAAAATAGTATGGGCAGTAAATGCGTTTTAATTATTGTTAAAATATGTTATTTTTTAAGCTTTTGAACCATCATTTTTGCAGCCTTATAAATGTCACCGCAACCGAGAGTGATTATAAGGTCACCGCTTTCAGCGTTCTCAAGTACGTAATTTACAACCTCGTCAAAGGTGTTGAACCACACACTTCCGGGAATTTTTTCTGCTAAATCCTTGGTGTAAATTCCGTAGGTGTTCACTTCACGTGAGCCCATAATCTCAGTCATCACACACTTATCGGGAATCTGAAGCACTCGCGCGAAATCCTCGAGAAGAATAGCAGTTCTCGAGTATGTAAAAGGCTGAAAAACTGCCCATACATTTTTGTAGCCCATTTTCATAACGGCATTAAGTGTAACCTCAAGCTCGTGGGGATGGTGAGCATAGTCATCAGCAATTGTAACGCCGTTATATTCACCCAGCACCTCAAAACGTCTGCCTGCACCCGAAAAGGCTTCAATTCCGTTCTTGCATTGCTCGTATGTGCAGCCTGCGTGTACGGCAGCGGCAAAAGCGGCAAGGGAGTTGATAATGTTGTGCTCACCGGGAATGCTGAGAGCAACGTGGGTAAGCTTTTCGCCCTTGCTCATTATATCGAACTCAGCAAATGAGCCTCGGTTGTAGGAGATTCCGGCTGCATAGTAATCATTGCAGCTTCTCAAACCGAAGGTGATTTTCTTTCTGTCAATTCCTTCAACGGATTTTACTGTGTTCTCGTCGTCACCGTTATAGATAACAGCCTTTGTTGTCATTGAAGCAAACTTGTTGAAGGATTTGATGATGTTATCAAGATTTTTGAAGTATTCAAGATGATCCTCGTCAACGTTGAGAATAACTGCAACATCGGGGGAAAGAGTGTGATAGTGGTCGCAGTATTCGCAGGCCTCGCACACCATAGTTTCGCTTTTACCCACTCTGCCGTGGCTGTCAATAAGAGGCAGTCTGCCGCCGATAAGGGCAGTTGGGTCTTTTTCAGCCATAACGGTAATCTGTGTGAGCATTGATGTAACTGTGGTTTTTCCGTGTGTGCCGCAAACAGCAATACAGTTAGAAAACCTTCTTGTAATTGCACCGAAAATGTCTGCACGCTCAAAGCAGGGTATACCGCTTTCTTTTGCAGCAACAAGCTCAGGATTGTCCTTTAAAATTGCTGCTGTGTAGATTATCATATCAGATCCTTCGATATTTTCAGGCTTCTGACCGAGAATTACCTCTATACCGAGAGAACGGAGCTTGTCAATATTGTCGCCGGGGTTGTTGTCTGAGCCTTTAATTGTGTATCCCCAGGAATGAAGAATCTCTGCAATAGGGCACATACCTGAACCGCCAATGCCGATGAAATGTATGGTTTTAACTGTCTTTAGCAGCTCGTCAATTTTATGCATAAAAGAACACCTCTTTATTAGTCTTTTAACATTATATTGCAAAATTGCAAATTAGTAAACACTAAAACAGAAATTCACAATTTTTTATTAATTTCATATGATATGTTATAAGGAGGGAAACAGATGAAAAAGGATAAGTCAGTTCTGATTATCGGCGGCGACAAAAGGCAGAAGCTCCTTTTAAAACTGCTTTCAGAGGATGGATATAACGCTACACACATAAACGAAAATACAGAAAATTTCTGTGATGTAATCAGTTCAAACGATATTGTTTTTCTGCCTTTGCCCGCAAGCAAGGACAGAGTTCATATATATTCAGATACAGATAACTTCAGACTGAAGATAGCAGATGCTGTTAAGTCAATTAAAAACACATCTGTAGTTTTCGGAGGAGGAATACCTAAAGAAGTACGTGATTACTTTGAAGATGAGTCCATAGAATACCACGACTGTCTTATAAGTGAGCTTTTTGAGCTTCAGAATGCATATTTTACTGCTCAGGGTGCTTTAAAACTGCTGCTTGACAATACCGAAGACTATCTGCTTGGAAAAACGGTACTCATAACCGGATTCGGCAGAATTGCTACTGCACTTTCAGAAATGCTGAAAAATCTTAATATGAAAGTTACAGTCGCCGCAAGAAATGAACTACAGCTTAAAACTGCAAAGCTTTCAGGATTTCAGACTATAAACTTAAAGGAGCTTCGTAATCTTTCAGGATTTGATTTCATTTTCAACACTGTACCGTACAGAATTTTTGATGAAAAAACAGTATCACTTGCAGATAGAAAATGTGTTTACTTTGAACTTGCTTCAGCGCCTTTCGGTGTGGACAGAGAGCTTACCCAAAAGTATGATATCAGATACGTTCAGGGTGGGGCATTACCGGGAAAATATCTGCCTCTTTCATCTGCAAAATTACTTAAAGAATATATGGAACAATTCATCTGAAGGGAGGAAAAACTTTGGATAAACTTAGATTCGGATATGCACTCACCGGTTCATTCTGTACTTTCAGAGAGTCCTTTAAGCAAATTGAAAACCTCATAAACTCAGGTGCAGATGTTTATCCGATTATGTCTTTTAATTCTTCAAAAACCGATACACGCTTCGGCAAAGCCGATGACTTCATAAAAAAAGCAACCGAACTTACCGGACATAATGTAATCAGAACGCTGACTGATGCTGAGCCTATAGGTCCGAAAAAAATGTTTGACCTGCTTATTGTGTCTCCTTGCACGGGTAACACACTTGCAAAACTTGCATACGGAATTTATGATACTCCCGTAACCCTTGCGGTGAAATCGCATCTCAGAAATCAGCGGCCGGTTCTTATTGGTGTTTCAACCAACGATGCACTAAGCTCTTCAGGTAAAAATATAGGAACGCTTCTCAATTACAAGAATTATTATTTTATTCCTATGAAGCAGGACGATCCAGAAAAGAAGCCGTTTTCGGTTGTCTGTGATTTTGATAAAACCTATGAGGCGGCGCTTCTTGCTTTAAACGGAAAGCAGATAGAGCCTATAATTCATTAAAAATAAAGGTGTCACATTTTTTGTGACACCTCAATTTATTATAAGCTTTTGAATTTTTCTTTGATTTCAGCAGCACGTCCGCAGGTGAGCTTTCCTTCAGGGCAAACTCCCGTTGTGTAGCAGCTGGGACCGAAAAGTGTGAAAAGGTCGGGTGAAATTTTGCGGAGCTTCTTAAGAAAGTCGTTAGCAAATTCCTGAATTTCCCACTGAGCTCTTGTGCAGCTTCTCAGCTTGAAGAAAAGGAGCATTTCACGGGCGTTCATTGTTGTAACGATGTCAAGGGTGTTACCGCTGAGAACGCAGTAAATAAGCACGTTTTCGTCATAACCCTTCTCTTTGAAGCTTTCATAAAGAACCCTGATTTTGCTGAAAGCCTCAAGGTAGCTTTCTAGAAGCTTTTTGTCAGATTTCACGGTATCGGGTACAATGAATTTTTCCCTGCTTGTAGTTATAAGTTCGGGAATGCAGATGTTCTGCATTCTGTGTCTTGCAAAGTGAGTAAGACAGGAGAGAGAAACGCCGTTGAAACGCACTGTGCAACTGAATGCTTCAAGAGCTCTCGGACGTGATGATTTTACAACTGAAGAGAGAATCTTCTTAACGTTTTCTCTGTCGGAAAGGAGCTTGTCAATTGCGTTACTTCCGGGATTATACTTTTCAATGAGTGCGCTTTTTGCAACATTCATCTCACCGTCTCTGGTAAATGAAAGAATTTCACATATTTCTTCGGTTTCATCACTGCAAGCAGGAATGTCCAGATGGAAATCATAGCCGTCAGAATATTTTGCTGCCTTTGTTTCAAAGTCAACGAAAAGGCCGGGAGAAATTGTTCTGCACTGGCTGAGAAGTGAAAGACCGATATTATAAATTTCTCTTATTTTTCTGCCTCTTCCGTAAATCATTGCTGAAAGCACATTCACAAGCTCTCTGCCGTTAAGTGAGCAGTAGAAGTTACTGTAAAAACAGTAGGGGAGAACGAATCGTGCATCCTCCTTGGGAATACCTTTTTCTGTAAGCTCGGTATAAAGACTGAAGAAACTGTCCATTGTTTCTGTGAACTCATTTTTGTCAGCATCATTTTTGAATTCGGGTACAAGATAACCACAGGAGCTGAAGTCAACATATCTTCGTGATTTTACGGTGAATGATGCAAGTCTGAATTCAATCATAAACTGCTCAACAACAACGGAAACATTTTCAAAGGCCAAATTAAAGAAAATGTGTTCAATTGTCGATGTGTGACCTGATTTTGTAACTTTGCTGATAAGGTTAGTATTCTTTTCCTTATCGTGTGAACGCTCAAAAATTTCAAGGGCTGTTCCGTTTTGTGTGGAAATTCTTCCGGAAGCTGCGCAGACTTCTTCCTTGCAGTCGGTTACGCCTATAACAAAAGCACCGCTTTTAAGCATATTGCTACATCCTTTCAGTTGAACTATAAGTGTTATTCCTGTTAATTTTACCTTTTTGAACCGTCTTTGTCAATATCTTAAATGTGAAAGAGCATTCTTAAGGATTTTTCACTGAAAAAAAGCTGCATTTCTTACGAAAAATTAATATAATTTTTTGCAAAAAAGATTGATAAATATATATAAACTTGGTATAATTACAAAGAATGTAAAAATGGGGGTAGTGAAAGTATGATTAAATCAAAAGCTGAAATGAAAATTGAAAACAGAGAGAATATGCGAGGCGGAGACGGTGTTGTTTCAATCTGCAACATTCTCGAAAAAGATGAGTATAAAGGTGCCGCAAGACTGCTCGGCACAATTACTCTTGCTCCCGGCTGTTCAATCGGTGCTCACGTACACGAAAATGAAGAAGAGGTTTTCTACATCATTGAGGGTACTGCAACTTATAACGACAACGGCAAAACAGAAATTCTCAGAAAAGGCGACAGCTGCATCTGTCTTTCAGGTGAAACCCATTCAATTGCCAATAAAGAGGCAGAAGGTGACCTTGTTCTCTTCGCTGCAATTCTGACATACTGAGGTAGCTTCTATGGGTAAGATTATCGTAATTGAAGGTCTTGATGCAAGCGGCAAAGACACCCAGTCAAGACTTCTTCAGGAGAAACTCCAAAGCGAAGGCTTTGAAACATACAAGCTTGACCTGCCTTATTATAACGACCCGTCCAGTACGCTTGTAAAAATGTATCTTGGCGGCGAATTAGGGGACAAGCCTTCTGACGTAAACGCTTATGCCGCTTCGACCTTCTATGCTGTTGACAGATATGCAAGCTTCAAAAAGCATTGGCAGAAGGAATATGAGAGCGATAAAATTATCGTTGCTAACAGATACACAACCTCAAATGCTTCACATCAGATGACAAAGCTTCCCGAAAGCGAATGGGATGCTTACCTTGACTGGCTTTTCAGTTTCGAATATAAGAAAATGGAAATTCCTGAGCCTGACTGTGTTATCTTTCTTGATATGCCCGTTGATATTTCACAGAAGCTTCTTATGAAGCGCTATGAAGGTGACAGCACGAAGAAGGATGTACACGAAAGAGACGTTGATTATCTCAAGGCCTGTCATAAGGCTGCTGAATATGCGAGTAAAAAGCTTTCCTGGAATGTTATAACCTGCGGTGAAAACGGTGAACCATATAGCTTCGAATACATAGCTTCAAAAGTTTATGACTGTGTAAAAAAGGAGATTCTTTGAAATGCCGCAATTTCATAATGTAACTATTGAGGATAAAGAGTGGATTAAAGAGATTTTCAAAAACTATAAAAGACTTGCCTGCGAGTATTCCTTCGGAAATATTTTTTCTTATACCGCAAAGTTTCCCATTCTCGTTGCAGAATCTCACGAATGCTTTATCAGCAAATGTCTTATCGGTGATGAAATTATGTACTGTTTTCCTCTTGGTGAGGGTGACAGAAAAGCTGCCCTTGATTTCATAATCGAGGATGCACTTAAGTCGGGTAAGAAAAGCACACTCTTTGCCGTCAACGAAGAAAACAAGGATTTTCTTGTTCGTGAGTACGGTGACAGATTTGAAATCACTCTTGACAGAGACGGTATGGATTATGTGTACAATACCGAAGACCTTATAAATCTCAAGGGCAAAAAGTATCAGCCTAAGCGTAATCATATTTCATTTTTTGAAAAGACTTACAGATGGACATACGAAACAATGAACAGCGAGAATGTTTTCGACTGTGTTCGTATGAGTGAAAACTGGCTTTATCAGAGCGCACACGAGGATAAAACCGACCTTGAGGATGAACTTCAAATCATAAAAAAGGTTGCTGAAAACTTTGACGCTCTGGAATATAAAGGCGGAATAATCCGGATTGACGATGAGGTTATTGCTTATGCCATGGGCGAGGAGCTTACAGAAGACAGCTTCTGTGTGCATTTTGAAAAGGCTTATCCCGGAATAAGAGGAGCGTATCCCATTATCAACCGTGAGTTTGTTAAAAATGAGCTTTCGTCATACACATATATCAACAGAGAGGATGACGTTGGCTCAGAAAACTTAAGAAAGGCAAAGCTTTCATATTATCCTGCATTTCTTATTGAGGAGTATGAAGCTGAACTTAAATAAAATGCTTCTGACATCAGAGGAAAAAAGAAATGAGGAAACAGTAGATCAGCTTGTCAGCTTATGGAAAACTGTTTTCGGTGATAGTGAGGACTATATAAGGCTGCTCGTTCCATATCTCCATATCTTTGATTGCTATGCGATCACAGAAGACGGAAAAATTGTTTCCGCTTTTTATCTTCTGCCGTCTGAAATTAAAGTCGGACAGAGAATATATAAGGGCAGTTATCTCTATGCGGCCGCAACCTATG
>JAFWZS010000045.1 GCA_017522205.1 Clostridia bacterium | reverse complement strand
TTTTAAATCTTCAGCAGTAAGGTCTACGTCCTGTGTAACACCTTTTGCTTCTTTCATCTCATCAATAAGTTCTTCGAAGTACTTCTTACCTACTTCCATAACTACGTCTGAATACATCTGAATGAATCTTCTGTAGCAGTCGTAAGCCCATCTTGCGTTACCTGACTTCTTAGCCATAACTTCTACAACTTCTTCGTTGAGGCCGAGGTTAAGGATTGTGTCCATCATGCCGGGCATTGATGCACGAGCACCTGAACGAACTGATACGAGAAGGGGTCTTTCGAGATCGCCGAACTTCTTGCCTGTGATTTCTTCCATCTTTTCGATGTTTTCCATAATCTCAGCAACGATTTCGTCGTTGATCTTGCGACCGTCCTCATAATACTGTGTACATGCTTCTGTTGTGATTGTGAAGCCCTGGGGAACAGGGAGGCCGAGGTTTGTCATTTCAGCGAGGTTTGCACCCTTACCGCCGAGAAGCTCTCTCATTGTGCCGTTACCTTCTTTGAAAAGGTATACCCATTTCTTAGCCATTGGAATCTCCTCCTAGATAATTAAAATTCCGGGAAAACGTCAGATAGATTTAAACGCTTTCCTACTGATTACATATTTTAACAGATAAATTCAAAAAAGTCTATAGCTTTTTTCAATATTAGACGGAATATTTACCCGTCTTTTTTGTAAATTTGTAACATAAAGAGGACGTGAAGTAAAATTATCTGTAAAATTTTCGTTTATATATAGAAAAAGAAAAGGATATATGGTATTATAATAAACTGAAGAAAAAGTGCCTTAAGGCTGACTTAAGGAACATGGTATAAAATAAGTTACCCGCATAAAGGAGTACATAGTTATGAAAAAGAAAGTTATTATAGCAGTTGTAGTTATTATTGCAGTTGCAGCAATTGTTTTTGCACTGGGAAGAAACAAGGAAGAAAAGCCTGATGATAACAGAGTTTCCATAGGTGAAATTATCGAAACCACAACGAAGAAAAACGCAAAAGAAGAAAAAACAACAGAAAAGGTTACCGAAAAAGAAACCGAAAAAAAGAAGAAAGATCCTAACAAAATCGTCGAGTTTGAAATCCCGCTTCTTTTTGTTGAACCTGAATATCAGAACAACCTTAAAAAATTCCAAAAGGAAAACGGTTATGAAAGTGCCGTCTATACAAGAGATAAGAAGTGTGTAAAAATCAGGCTGAAGGCTCTTTCATACGATATCTATCTTACAAAAATAGGCATTCAGACAATAAAGGCAATCTGTGAAACCTTTGAATCAAAGGATTATCCCTATGTGAAAAACCTCGGAGATTATGAGAATAATTTCAGCTTTGTGACGCTGCTTGTTGATTCGTCAAAATACCTTAAGGCAGATAACAAGGATGACCTTTTCACGCACGTTTCGAACTGCTGTGCATATTATCTTCTTCAGGATAACGAAGGCCCGGATAAATACACAATTGACATCCGTGACGAAAAGACCGGAAATAAGCTTGAAACAAGACAGTTCAACAAGAAAGATTTCATAAAATGAGAGGAAGCAGAAAATGAGTTTTATAGAATTTGAAAATGTATACAGAAGATATAACGCAGGTGAAATTACCGTTCCTGCAGTTGACGGCGTAAGCTTCAGAATTGAAAAAGGTGAGTTCTGTCTTATTGTCGGTACCAGCGGTGCAGGTAAATCAACCGTGCTTAACATTCTCGGCGGTATGGACAGCTGTGACGAGGGTAAGGTCAGAGTAGGGGGTAAGCTTATCAATAAGTTTGATAAGGCGGCTCTTGTGGATTACAGACGCTATGAGGTAGGTTTTGTGTTCCAGTTCTATAATCTTGTGCCTAACCTTACAGCCCTTGAAAACGTCGAGCTTGCAACCCAGATGTGCAAAAAGCCCACCAAGCCCGAAACAGTGCTTGAAAAGGTAGGACTTAAACACAGAATGGACAACTTCCCCTCACAGCTTTCAGGCGGTGAGCAGCAGAGAGTTTCAATTGCCAGAGCCCTTGCGAAAAATCCCGGACTTCTTCTCTGCGACGAGCCTACGGGTGCTCTCGACTACAAAACAAGTAAGCAGATTCTTTCTCTCTTACACAAAACCTGCCGTGAAACAGGCACAACCGTTGTTGTAATCACTCATAACCAGGCACTTGCCGCAATGGCAGACAGAATCATTACCATGCGTTCAGGTAAGGTCGTTCAGATTGCAATCAATGAACGTCCCGTTCCCGTTGAGCTTCTTGAATGGTGAGGTAAGAAAATGAAGATTAATAAGGTTCTTATAACCGATGCGTTAAGGACTGTAAAAAAATCCCGTTCCCGTTTCCTTTCGATTATCGCAATCGTTGCTCTCGGTGTCAGCTTTTTTGCCGGTATCAATGCAGCGGCACCCGATATGAAGGATACAATAGGGGAGTATATACTTTCCTCAAACGCAATGGACATACAAATTATTTCAACTGCCGGCCTTACGGAAAACGACGTTTCCGTAATCAGTACCATAAATGGCGTTGAATACGTTGAGGGTGAAAAATTCGTTGACGGTGTCTGCCTTGTTGACGGCAAGAAAATCAGTGATATTGACGGCTCCGAAATGACCCTCAGAGTTTATCCCATTGACGGAAACAAGGCAATAGCCAATGAAAACGGTCAGAATGACCCCACTTATCTTAACCGTCCTCAGCTTATTGAAGGCTCATGGCCCACTTCGCCCAATCAGTGCCTTGTGGACAGCAGCCGTCTTTCAACTCCCGAGGAGTTCAAAATCGGTGCAACAATCACCGTTGAAGGCGACGGCACAGACGTTGCTTCGTCACTTCAGAACACACAGTACACCGTTGTGGGCATTATCAGAACACCGAGATATATCTCTTATGAAAGAGGTAACACCACAATCGGTACAGGTAAGCTTGGTACATTTATCCTTGTACCCCAGGAAAACTTTATTGCAGAATATTTTTCGGCAGTAAACATAAAGCTTCTGGGCAGTGAAAACTACGATCCGTTTTCAGATGAATACTTTGAGTTTGTAAAGCCCTATAAAGATTATCTCTCTTCAATTTCAGAAGAGCTTCTCGGCAAAAGAGTTTCATCTATCAAATCGAAGTATACTGCCGATGTGCTTCAGGGCGAAATCGATTATGCAACTGCAAAAGCAAAGGTTGAAACCGAGCTTGCCAACGCAAAGGCTCAGGTTGATCAGGTGCTTGAGCTGAGCAAAAACGGCGATCAGATGCTGGCTGATTACAAGGCTCAGTACAATGCCGCAGCTGCAGAATACAGCGGAAAAATTGACGCAGGCAAGCTTGAACATTCCACACAGTACGCTGAGTGGGAGAGAAAAAGAGCAGAGTATAATCAGGCAAAAGCAATGGTCAAGCAGTATGAGGGCGCTGAAACCCAATATAACAATGCGGTTACAGAGTTCAATATTGCGAAGAATCAGGTTAATACAATGGCATCCACCGTTGATTATCTGTCTGACCTTGTTGCTGCAACCCGTTCGGCTCTTGATCACTTCAACGAAACTCAGGACGGCGGTGTAAACTCAATTGTTGACCGTTTTCAGCAGTCGGGTCTTGTAGGCCCTGAGGCCGATGAAATTGTAAAGGCGTTCAAGACAATGACTGCCGTTGGTACTGCAGAGGAAATGGCTGCATATATGGAGCCTCAGCTTCAGAGTATTGAGGCAAAGCTTGCGGCTTCCAAGGCGGAGCTCAGCGCTGCACAGACAACTCTTGCAGAAAAGGAAGCAGAGCTTAAAGAGGCTGAACAGCTTATTCAGAAAATGAAGGTTGTTGAAGCCGAGCTTGAAGTTGCACAGGTTCAGCTTGATGAGGCAGAAAAGCTCCTCAACGATGCAGGCTACGATATTCAGTTCGGTGAGCTTGAGGTTCTTGCTCAGCTCAGCGACAAGAAAAATGAAATTGCAAACTTTGAAACAAATCTCAGAATTGCAAAAGAAAAAGCCAGAACAATTGAGGCGGAGTATGAAGCTGCAAGAGATGAAGCATACAGTCAGCTTCAGAAAGCAAGAAACGAGCTTGACGCTGCAAAAAGCTTCCTTCTCGGTCTTGACACTGCAAAGTGGTATGTAAACGACAGAAACGACAGCCTGTTAGGCTTTGAAAGCTATAATCAGATGGCAGACAGAATGAAGGCTCTTACTGCCGCCTTCCCGTGGTTCTTCTTCATTGTTGCGGCACTTGTTTGTCTCAACACAATGACAAGAATGATTGAAGAAGAGAGAATTATGCTCGGTACCTTCACTGCTCTCGGTTTTACAAGAGTGGAAATTATGGCTAAGTATCTTATCTATGCTTTTCTTGCCGCAGCAATAGGCGGTGTGTTCGGAAGTATAGTGGGCTTTATTGTGTTCCCGTCGGCGGTGGCGTACGCCTGCGACATTCTCTTTGACGTTCCGCAGATTATACTCACTTACCGTTGGCCTTACGCAATCACGGGTATTTTCTGTTCAATTGCAGTTACGGTTCTTGCGACCTATTATACCTGCTACAAGAGTCTTAACGTTCTTCCCGCTTCACTTATGCGTTCAAAAGCACCGGTGTCAGGTAAGAGAGTTCTTCTTGAAAAGGTTCCTGCAATCTGGACACGTCTCAGCTTTACCTGGAAGGTTACAATGCGTAACGTTTTCAGAAATATGAAGCGTTTTGTTATGGCTACAATGGGCGTTGCCGGCTGTACCGCACTTCTTGTTGCGGCCTTCGGTCTTAACGACTCAATAAACACCACACTGGACAAGCAGTTTATGGATGACGACAGAGTGTGGAGCTATGATATGCAGATTGTTCTCGGCAGCTCCTATGACACAGCTCTCGGCACCGTTACACCCTTTGAAACGGTAAAGAGCAAGGCGCAGATTAAAACTGCAATGCTGGAGCATATGAAGGTTTACAACGCAACTGCAGATGGCAAGGAAGAAAAGCTTGAAACCTATGTTGTTGTCCCTGCAGAGCCGGGTGAGGTTTCAAATTATATCAATCTTGTTGATGCTAAAACCGGTAATCCGCAGTATCTCACAGACAGCGGTGCAGTAATCACTCAGAAGCTGGCTAAGGAAATGGACGTGGGTATCGGCGGACAGATCAAAATTGAAATTGATGATCAGCACAGCGTCTACGTACCCGTTGCGGCAATTGTGGAAAACTACACCTTCCACTATATCTATATGTCGCCTGTGGTTTATAAATATGTTTTCGGTGTAAACCCTGCATATAACTACATCGTGGCAAATCTTGCCCTTGAAAATATGGATGCGGCACAGAAAAACGCCCTTGCAGAAGAGCTCATGGATGTATACGACATAAGTGCAATCGCCTACACAAGTCAGATTCAGAGCTCAATGCAGAACATTCTCGATTCAATCAGTATGGTTGTTGTAATCATGATTGTCTGTGCAGGTCTTCTTGCCTTCATCGTTCTTTACAACCTTTCAATTATCAACATCACAGAGCGACTGAAGGAAATTGCAACCATAAAGGTTCTCGGCTTTGATGACGGTGAGGTTTCTGCATATATTTTCCGTGAGAATATTCTGCTTACGGTTATCGGTATCGTTGAGGGTATTATTTCAGGTATAGTGGTTCACCGTATAGTGCTTATGATGGCCGATGTTGACATCATTACCTACGGAAGAAATATTGATTTTTCAAGCTTTATATACTCGGTTGTTCTCGCCTTCGGCTTCTCAATGCTTGTAAATATTGTGCTTCACAGCAAGCTCAAGAAGGTTGAGATGGTTGAATCACTCAAATCAATAGAATAATATAAGAGAGGGAAGTAAAATGCCACTTGTAAATATGAAAGCTCTGCTTAAAGATGCAATGGAAAGAAACTACGCAGTAGGCTCCTTCAGCGTTGCAAACCTTGAAATGATTCAGGGTGTAATAAAGGCAGCAGAAGAGACAAAATCACCTATAATTCTGCAGATTGCAGAGGTAAGACTCAATCATTCACCTCTTCACATAATCGGCCCTGCAATGCTTGCGGCAGCAAAAAATGCAAGTGTACCCGTTGCAGTACATCTGGACCATGGCACAACTCTCGAATGCATCGGTGAAGCTCTTCGACTGGGCTTTACAAGCGTAATGTTTGACGGCTCACACCTGCCCTTTGAAAAGAATGTTGAAATGACCAAAGAGGTGGTTTCAATGGCAAAGGGTTATGGTGCAGCAGTTGAGGCTGAAATCGGCTGTGTAGGCGGCAGTGAAGACGGCAGCGTGGATATTGCAATGCGCTGCACTTCACCTGACCAAGCTGAGATTTTTGCAGAGAGAACAGGTGTTGATGCCCTTGCAATTGCCATAGGTAATGCTCACGGCTTTTACAAGGAAGCTCCCGAGCTGAGATTCGATATTCTCGAAAGTGTAAGAGACAGAGTTTCTATACCTCTTGTACTTCACGGCGGTACGGGAATTGAGCCCGAAGACTTCATACGTTGCCATCAGAGCGGTATAAAGAAAATCAACATTGCAACGGCAACCTTTGCTGCAGCCGAAAGAAAAGTCAGAGAAGGCTATGAAAAAGGCGAAATCAAAGGCTATTACGATATGCACGTAAAACAGATTGAGGGTGCATACGAAAATGCAAAAAAACATATGGAAATTTTTTATTCTATTGGCAAAGCGTAATTTTTGTGATATAATACGACAAGCAGCCCTGTAATAACGACTTCAATTTGAAAGGAAGCTACATATATGCAGTACGTTAAATTTGACGAAACGAGATCTCTTGATGTAATCCCCATAGGCAGACTTGCAATCGACTTTAATCCCACAGATATGAACAGACCGCTTTCAGAGAGCTGCAATTTCAATAAGTATGTTGGAGGCTCACCTGCAAATATTGCAGTAGGTCTTGCAAGACTAGGAAAGAAGGTAGGCTTCATCGGTAAGGTTTCAGACGACCAGCACGGTGACTTCGTTATCGACTACTTCAAGAAAGACGGTATTGATACCTCAAACATTTTCAGAGCTGAAAACGGTGAAAAGTTAGGGCTTACCTTCACTGAAATCAAAAGCCCCACAGAAAGCAGTATTCTTATGTACAGAGACTGTATTGCTGACCTTATGCTCCACCCCTCAGAAGTAAGCGAGGAATATATTGCATCAGCCAAGGCTATTGTAATTTCAGGTACAGCTCTTTCACAGAGCCCCTCAAGAGAGGCAGCTCTCAAGGCTATGATGCTTGCTAAGAAAAACGGAACGGTTGTAATTTTCGACATCGACTACCGTGCATACACATGGAAGAACTTCGATGAAATTTCAGTTTACTACTCAATGGTAGCAAGAAACGCAGACATTATCCTCGGTTCAAGAGAGGAATATGACCTTACAGAGGCTATTACAGGTGTTTGCAAGTCAGACGAAGAAAGCGCAAAGCTCTGGCAGTCCTACGGTGCAAAGATTGTAATTATCAAGCACGGTAAAGACGGCTCAACTGCATATACAAACGACGGCAAGAGCTACTCAATCAAGCCCTTCCCCGTAAAGGCAATGAAAGGCTTCGGCGGCGGCGACGGTTATGCATCAGCGTTCATCCGCTGTCTTCTTGAAGGCTGGGAAATGATTGATGCCCTTGAATTCGGTACAGCCTCAGCTTCAATGCTTATTTCAGCACACTCCTGCTCAGCAGCCATGCCCTCAGTAGAGGCAATTGAACAGTTCATCAAAGAGGAAAAAGAGCTCTACGGTGAAATGGTAGCAAGAGTGTAAAAATCTTGTAGGGACCGGCGTCCCGACGGTCCGTTTCAACCAACAAAAACACATAAGAAAAGCGGTAGGTTTTACGCCTACCGCTTAAATTATTTTCTTATACGAAAAGACCTTTAATAAGTCCCCAAAGGAACAAAATTGCTGCTGTGATGTCCTCCCAGAACATAAGTAAGCCCCAATCGGGTTCCTGAACATCGATTACGTTGCCGTTTTCGTCATATGTTGGCATAATGTTTTCCTCCTTAAAAGTTGTACCTTTATTATATACGTCCGTTAACAGTTTGTCAATAGTTTTCTGCCTATCTGTTTAACGGGCTGCTTTCTTTACGGGGCTGAAGCTGCTGTAAATTTTTTCGTCGTTTACCGTCTTATATGCCCTCACTTTATAATAGTAAGGTTTGCTCTTTGATGCCTTACTGTGAGTGTAAGAGGTGGCTGTGGTGGTTTTCAGCTTTTTGTAGCTGCCGTCTTTTGTGTTGCTGTAATAGAGCACATAACCGTCAGCACCGTTTATCTTGCTCCAGGAAATTGCGTTTCCCTTTGCAGTAATTTTTGCCGTAAGTGTGGGTCTTGTGAGCTTTGTTGTAACCGTAAGATAAACAGGCTTTCCGTAGTAGGTTTTGCCGTTCTTCTTAGCGTACGGCTTTACTGCGAATTTATATGTTGTGCCGCTTTTAAGCTCATCTGCGGTGTACTTGTTGTTCTTTACGCTTTTCAGGGTGGTGTATTTTTTCTTTTTGCTGTTATAAACATAAACCTTGTAGCCGTCAGCACCTTTTACATCACGCCAGGAAAGTGCAACCGAATCATAGGTAGCTTTGCCTGAAAAAGAGGATGGCTTGCCCGAGGTTGTTGAGGCGATTTTTGATGAGGCCTTGCCCCAAAGTGTTTTGCCGTCAGCTTTTCTGTAAGCCTTAATGGCAAAGGTGTGCTTTGTGTCTGCAGTAAGGCCGTTTACGGTAAAGCTTGTTTTTGTCGTGGTGGTAAGAATTTTATACTTGCCGTTGTCTTTTCTTATGTAAACTCTGTAGCCGTCGGCGGTTTCAGTTTTATCCCAGCTGAGCTTTACGGAGTAAAAATTGCTCTCGCTTTTTATGCCCGTAACGTCGTCGGGTCCCGTTGAAATTCTGAAGGATACACCCTCTGACCAGAGAGTTGTGTCGTTTGCCTTCTTGTATGCTCTGATAATGACGGTGTAGGTTTTGCCGAACTCGGGCAGAATAACCGAGCAGCTTGTCTTTGTGAATGTACCGAGGCTTTCTTCCTTCGTACCCTTTATGTAATAGATTCTGTACCCGTCAGCCCCCTCACTCTCTTTAAAAGTAAAGGTTGCGCCTTTGGAGATTACGGCTGCCTTTACTTCGGTTACGTCGGCAGGAACAATGGTGTAGTAAAGGGTTTTCTTGCCTGAATAACTGCCTTTCAGCTCAACAGTCAGACTGTGCTTGCCGATTTCCTTGCGGCTTTCGCATATAAGGTCAAAGTCGGTGACAGCTTTGCTGTTTTTATCCTTAAGGGTAACGGTGGGCTTGTGAGTTTTTCCGTCATAAACAAAGCTGTCCTTTGAAAGTGTAACTTCACTTACCGCAGAAATCACAGCTATATTCTTTTTATCACTGCAGCCCGAGCAGATTTCATAGTTGCTTCCGTCGGTTGTGAAGGTGGCTTTCTGTGTTTTCGTTTTATAATCATGGGCCTTTTTCTGCAGTTTACTCTCTTCTCTGAAAGAGCAAACTGAGCAGTATTTCACCCTTAAGCCTTCCTCGGTGCAGGTAGCTTCCTTTTCGGTTTTCTCCTTGAGCTTGTGCTCCGTCTTGGGTAGCTTACTTTCCTCTCTGAAAGAGCAAGCCGAGCAGTATTTTACCTTTATGCCCTCTTCGGTGCAGGTAGCTTCCTTTTCGGTTTTCTCCTTGAGCTTGTGCTCCGTCTTGGGTAGCTTACTTTCCTC
>JAFWZS010000044.1 GCA_017522205.1 Clostridia bacterium | reverse complement strand
CTCGGAGATCATCCGGTCGTAGACGGCCCGGAGGTTGCTCTCGGGCAGGTCGAAGCGCTTGGGTCCCTATCTGTCGTGGGCGCAGGATATTTGAGGAGAGCTGTCCTTAGTACGAGAGGACCGGGATGGACGCACCGCTGGCGCACCAGTTATCATGCCAATGGTACAGCTGGGCAACTAAGTGCGGATCGGATAAACGCTGAAAGCATCTAAGCGTGAAGCCGTCTCCAAGATAAGATATCCCATAGCACAAGCTAGTAAGACCCCTCAAGGACTATGAGGTTGATAGGTTGCAAGTGTAAGTGCAGTGATGCATTCAGCTAGGCAATACTAATAGGTCGAGGGCTTGACCATAGATCTTGGTTCTACAATGTGACTCAAAAATACATTAACTAAAACCTTTGTTCAGTTTTGAGGGTGCAAGCCCATGAATCCACTCACTTTGAGTGGATTTTTTGTTTGTCTGAAAGGTGATTATGATGAAAGATTACGCTGAATTGTACAAAGCTGCAAAGTCTATAATCGGCGATAAGACGCCACTTTATAAGGATTGTGGTCTGATTTGCGACAAAGCCTGCTGTAAAGGCGACGATTCAACGGGTATGCTACTTTTTCCGGGTGAGGAAACCGACCTCAGAGTGGTTGAAGAAAATGGTAACCGTCTGTGCGTGTGTAATGGTAGCTGTAACAGAGCAAACCGTCCGCTATCATGTATGATTTTTCCGTTCTTTCCGTATATCGATGAAAACGGAAAGGTTAAGGCTGTTCTTGACAGCAGAGGCAGAGGAGTCTGTCCGCTTGTTGCACTCGGTGATGAGGTTGTGTTCAATAAGGCGTTCATTCGTCGCGTTGCTAAGCTGGGCAGATTTTTGAAGAAGGACGAAGAGTGCAGAAAGGTGCTTATTGAAACGAGTCGTGAGATTGATAAGATTAATTTGTTTTTGAAATAAGTTTTGCCGTGTTCAGTTGAGCACGGCTATTTGTTTTCTCCCTCCGTCTTTTTTGCTTTAAGCAAAAAATCCACCTCCCTCAATGAGGGAGGCAATAGCCGTCCCTTTTAAGGGAAGGTGGCACACGGAGTGTGACGGAAGGGTTTTAGGCTCCTTCTTCGAGGGAACTGTCACGAAGTGACTGAGGGAGTAAAAAACCACTTGATTTTTTAACTGCAAAGTGCTATATTTGATTTATAGTAAATATGGAGGTAATTTTTATGAAGAAAATTGTATTTTTATTTGCAACAGTAATTATGATTATGATGTTTGCTGTGTCGACAAGTGCATTAGAACCAACAGGTCAGTGTGGTGATAATATATATTGGAATTATAATCAAAATACTGGTGAATTAGTTGTTGAAGGCTCAGGTAGAATGAATGATTATTCTTGGGGAGACTCGCCATTTTATGAGAGTGATATAAAAACATTGTTAGTTGAATATGGTGTTGAGACAATAGGAGATGGTGCATTTATTTCTTGTACAAGTCTTGATAGTATTTCTATTGCAAATACTGTTACAAGGATTGGCAAATCAGCATTTAATAATTGTGTAAGTTTAAAGGAAGTAATTGTACCTGATAGTGTAACAAACATCGCTGAATATGCTTTTTCTTGTTGTTCAAGTCTGATAAATTTATCTGTTTCGAATAGTGTTGAGAGCATCGATAATTATGCATTTTCCAGCTGTGTAAGTTTGCCAAGCATAACTATTCCGAATAGTGTTACGAGTATAGGAGGTAGTGTGTTTCGTGGTTGCTCAAGTTTAACAAGCATAACTATTCCAAATAGCGTGCCATATATATCTGAGGCAGTTTTTGCTGATTGTACGAACCTTACAAGCGTAATTATACCTGATAGTATAAAAAGCATAAGAGATTTTGCATTTTCGGGTTGTGTTAGTTTAAATACTGTTAAAATACCAAACAGTGTGGTGAGCATAGGTCAATATGCGTTTTGTTTGTCGGGTTTAACAAATATAATGCTTCCGGAAAGTGTTACTGAAATTGGTGATTATGCTTTTGATTCTTGTTCAAATTTGACTAATATAACTTTACCTGAAAATTTAATAAGTTTAGGTGATGGGGTTTTTTATTGTTGTAAGAGTCTGATAAGCTTAGATATTCCAGAGAATATTACTAGTATTGGTATGTATGCATTCGGACATTGTTATAGTTTAAAAAATATAATTATTCCGGAATCAATTTCAATTATAAAACAAGGTGCTTTTTCAAACTGTATAGGTATTACAGATATAATAATTCCAAATGGTATTACGAATATCGATGAATCGCTTCTTTTTGGTTGTACAAATCTTAAAAGCGTTGCAATTCCTCAAAGTGTGATAAACATAGGTGAGGATGCGTTTGCTAATTGCACTAGCCTTGTAGATGTTTATTATAGCGGTTCAAAAGCACAATGGCACGATGTAAAAATACACAACAATAATGAAGCATTGGAGAATGCTAACATACATTTTTTTGGTGAAGAAAATTCTGACGTTACACACAAACATTCATACACTTCAAGTGTAACTAAAACTGCTACATGCACCGAAACAGGAACAACAACCTACACCTGCACCTGCGGTGATACATACACAGAAACAATCCCTGCAACAAATCACCCCAACGCAACAACTGATGCAGGCAAAGCCCCCACAACAACAGAAGTAGGCTACACAGCAGGTAAATACTGTCCTGATTGTGAAACATGGCTTGAAGGTCACGAAGAAATTCCTATGCTTGAAACACATGAACATCAATTTGCTCAGGTAGATATAAAGCATTCAACATGTACCGAAACAGGCGTAAGATACTATGAATGTTATTGCGGTGCAAAGCGTGAAGAAGAAATACCAATGATGGAGCATGTTTTTGTTTACGACGGTTACGAAAAATGGCCCACTTGTACTGAAGAAGGCATAATGAGAACCGAATGCTCCTGCGGAAAAGTATCACAGGAAATAATTCCGGCTAACGGACATTCATTAGCTTACTATATTGCAGTAGAAGCAACCTGTACCAAAGACGGTTTGTCCGCCGGCAGCTATTGTCCGGATTGCGATCTTGTATATGAGCCACAGGTAGTTATCCCAGCCCTCGGTCACGATATGCAGTACCAGCTTATAAAAGCTACCCTAACCAAAGGCGGTGTGTATAATCGGGTCTGCAAAAACTGTAACAGCATAAAAACAATTGACCTCTACCCACTTGTTAACGGCTTCGTGCTTTCTGACGATGCGTATACCTACAACGGCAAAGTAAAAACTCCTGGTGTAACTGTTAAGGATGAAACAGGTCTTGTTCTTGTTGAAGGAAAAGACTACACCCTTACCTACGAAAGTGGCAGAAAGAATCCCGGTAAGTACACCGTTAAGGTTACTCTTATGGGCAATTACGAGGGCGAAAAGGAGCTGGAATTCTCAATTCTTCCCGGTAAAACCTCAAAAATCACCGCCACCCAGTCCACAAGCTCAATCAAGCTCACATGGAAAAAGGTAACCGGTGCTGACGGCTACAGAGTTTATCAGTATAACTCAAAAACCGGCAAGTATAAGACCCTCAAAACTCTTACGGGTACTACATACACCGTGAAAAATCTTAAAGCAGGCACTTCATATAAGTTTGCAGTTAAGGCTTATACAAAGGCAGACGGCGAAACCTTGTGGGCTGCTTCATCAAAGACAATCACAACCTGCACGAAACCTGCAACACCTACAGTAAAGGTTACTGCAGGCAGCGGCAAAGCTACTCTTTCCTGGAGCAAGGTTACGGGTGCAACAGGTTATGTGATTTATATGGAAGACTCTTTCGGTGACTTTGAAAAGGTTACTTCAACAACTAAGACTTCGTACACAAAGAAGAGCCTTAAGAAAGGCAAGACCTATAAGTTCCGTGTGAAAGCCTATAAGAAAGTTGACGGAAAGTATATCTACAGCGGATATAAAACATACAGCGTAAAAGTCAAATAAGTTTTAAGGGGCGGTGCTTCGGCATCGCCCTTTGAAATTACTGTGAAATATCTTGCTTTTGAATGACTTGTATGTTAATATAAAATCAGGAGAAAAATACCAAAGGAGGAAGTACCATGAAGAAGACATTCAGACATTTGATGCTCACTATCGTTTCGGTGATTATGCTTATGCTGTTCTGTTTTTCAGCCGAAGCGGCTGAAAGTAATATGCAGACCGTCAGATATTATGCTCCTTACGGCCAGACAGATGCGAGAACAATGCTCGATATGATTAACGATTTCCGTACGGGAAAAGATGCGTGGTACTGGAACAGCGACAACAAGACCAAGACTGTCTGTAAAAACCTCGGTGAGCTTACTTATGACTACGAACTTGAAAAGGTTGCCATGCAGAGAGCTGCAGAAATTGCAATTTCTTTTTCCCATACCAGACCTAACGGTGAGCTTTGCTTCTCACTTTTTCCTGATAATTACTATGCTTGCGGAGAAAACATCGCTGCAGGTCACAGAACTGCTTCTGAGGTTATGGAAGCCTGGAAGGAAACCGATTTGCCCTATTCGGGTCAGGGACACAGACGAAATATGCTCAGCTCAGACTTCAACGCAGTAGGCTTTGCCAAGGTATATATCAACGGCTATTACTACTGGGTTCAGGAGTTCGGCTATACTGAGGATACAACAGAAAAAACCGATGCAGTCAACTACTCAAAGCGTGCGGATGTTGATGTAGATTTTACAGATGCAGATTATACCGTGACTGTCAGCCCTGAAACAATGAAGCTCAGATGCGGTGTTATCAAGGCGTGGCCTCAAGTGAATATCAGTTTCAGACTGCCTTCAGCCTGGCCATCGGTTTATACCGGTGCAACTGTTTTAACAGAGCTTGCTGAAATTGAGGGTAAAAGAATTATTTTCACCCGTGAGGACGGAATCTGTGCAATGGGTGAGGGCGATTCAAAACTTGTTGCAAATGTGCTCGGTAAAACCTATGAGATAAACGTGGAATGCGAACACAGCTATTATGACACTTATGTGGTGTATGAAACCTGCACCACCGAGGGTTCGGTGATTGTGGCCTGCCCATGCGGTTCAAAGTATGATAAAAGTCCGCCACCACTCGGTCACAATTATAAGAGAATTGTAGAAAAAGCTTCAATCGGAAATGACGGATTCGCTAAAAATGTCTGCAAAAGATGTGATGAGGTTACAGATGAAAAAGTAATCAAAGCACCCTCTGTAATTGAACTTTCAAAAACAGAATATACCTATAACGGCAAGGCTGTGAAGCCTGAAGTTACAGTAAAAAATACCGACGGTGCATTACTCAAAGAGGGCGAGGATTATACTGTAAAATATAGCTCGGGAAGAAAACTGCCCGGTAAATATAAGGCTACAGTCACCTTTAAGGGAGATTATGAAGGCAGCAAAACTCTTTATTTTAAAATCATCCCTTTGAAAACAACAAAGGTAACTGCTGAGTGTACAGATAAAACAATTAAGCTCAGCTGGAAAAAGGTAACCGGTGCAACGGGCTACAGAGTTTTCGTTTATGACTATGAAACAGGAAAA
This sequence comes from Clostridia bacterium, assembly GCA_017522205.1. Taxonomy (GTDB): domain Bacteria; phylum Bacillota; class Clostridia; order Oscillospirales; family Acutalibacteraceae; genus UBA6857. The sequence goes on along the minus strand of JAFWZS010000044.1, from coordinate 9,925 downwards.
TATAAAACCCTCAAAACCCTTACCGGTACAACATATACGGTAAAGAAACTTGAGAGCGGTAAAAAGTATAAATTTGCGGTTAAAACCTATGTGAAAACTGAAGATGAAACAATCTGGTCAGCTTCTTCAAAAACCGTCACAACCTATACTAAGCTTGCAACACCTACAGTGAAAATTACCCGAGGGGCTAAAAAGGCAACTCTAAAATGGAGTAAGAGTGAGTATGCAGACGGCTATCAGGTTTATATGAAAACCGCAGACGGTTACAAAAAAATAAAGGTGACAAGCGGCACTTCATATACGAAATCCGGACTGCAGAAGGGCAAAACCTACAGCTTCAGAGTAAGAGCCTACTGCAAGCTTGACGGAAAATATATCTATAGCGGATATAAGACCTACTCCGTTAAAATATAAGGTAGAGTTACCTTAAAGGAGGAACAAGATGAAAGCATTTTTGAAATCGGTTACGGCAGTCTTTTTTATAGCGGTACTGTTTTCCTTTACTGCTGTGGTAAGCAGTGCGGCCGATTCCTGCTCAGCTCATAATTTTGTCGACGACAGATGTACCAACTGCGGCACATATTATGTGGAAAGAGGAAAGCATGTAAAAATAATACTTGAAGAAAAGGGTGTAAGACTTTCGGGCGTTGCCTGGACTGTTCCCGTGGACGCACCTGTAAAAGTTGTGTCAAAAGGTGTGGACGGATTCTTTGAAGAGACTACATACTACGCAATAGTTGAAGGCATCCGTGCAGGGGAGAGCGAGGTTTACGCTTACAGTAAAGGCTCACTCGCCCAGACTGCAAAGGTATATATTGAATGTAAAAACCACTCGTTTAATAATTATGTGTCAGATAACAATGCAACCTGCGATGACGGCACAAAAACTGCGAAGTGTGAATACTGTGAGATAACCAACACTGTTACTGATGTCGGCTCGGCAGTGCACGATGTAAAGAGTTTCACTCCAAACGGTGATGCAACCTGCACTAAAGACGGCACAAAAACAGGACTTTGCTCAAAGTGTGCTATATTTGTAACTGTTACGGATGAAAACAGTAAGAAACCTCACGACTATCAGAATTATCTTTCAGACGGTAACGCAACCTGTACTGCTGACGGCACAAAAACGGGTGTCTGCGTTAACTGTGGTGCAAAGGATACAGTGAAGGACGAAGGAAGCAAGACGGAGCATAGCTTCGGTGAATATGTTTCTGACGGCAACGCAACCTGTACAGAAGACGGCACCAAAACTGCAAAATGTGCGAAGTGTGATGCAACAGATACCACCTTTGATATATTCTCACGTTACGGACACGACTACAGTGAATGGATAACCATAACTGAAATGAACTGCCTTGAAGACGGCTTAAAGGAAAGAGTATGCGCAAGATGCGGTAATAAGGAAAGTGAAGTTGTAGAACGCACGGGACACCGACTTATTTATCAGCCTGCAAGAGAGCCTACCTGCAAAGAAGAGGGAAGAACAAGCGGTTGGTACTGTGCAAATCCACATTGTAAAACAGAGTATGAGGGCAGTACTCCAATACCCAAAACTGAGCATAGCATTCATAACTCAAAGGGCTGTGCTTCGATGAAGGACAACGGTTTTACCATGGTTACCTGCAGTCTTTGCGATGAGGTTTTTGATTCAACCGTAATTTACAGAATTAAAAGTGTAACCCTCAGCAGCACTTCCTACAATTACGACGGCAAGGTGAAAATTCCATCTGTGCTTGTAATGGATGTTGACGAAAAGGCACTTACTGAGGGTGAGGACTACTCTCTTAAGTATGAGGGATCGAGAAAAGCTCCCGGCAAATATAATGTAAAGATAATTTTTGAAGGTGACTATGAGGGTACAGAAATTCGAAGCTTTGTTATAAAACCGCTGAAGAGCGAAAAAATCGAAGCAACTCAGACTGCCGATACAATCACTCTCAAGTGGAATAAGGTAATTGGTGCAACGGGCTACAGAGTTTATGTCTACAACACAAAAACAGGCAAATATAAAACTGTTAAAACTACTGCAGGAACAACCTGCACAGTAAAAAAACTCAAGTCAGGCACCACATATAAATACGCTGTCAAGGCATATACAAAGACTTCTGACGGTGAAACAATCTGGGCTGAGAATTCAGTTAAAATCACCACTGCCACAAAGCCTGCAACACTTAAGGTTAAGGTGACTGCCGGCAGCAAAAAAGCAACACTCAGCTGGAATGAGGTAAGGGGAGCAACAGGCTATCAGGTTTATATGAAGGCACCGGGAGAAAGCTACAAAAAAATCAAAGTTACAACCGACAACAAGTATACTGTGAAATCTCTTAAAAAAGGCAAGACCTACAAATTCCGTGTAAGAGCCTACAGTAAAGTTGACGGAAAGTATATCTACGGTGACTATAAAACCTACAGTGTAAAAGTAAAATAAAAATAACCAATACAAAAGGAGACACACAATGAAAAAATTAATCGCAATCATTCTTTCAATCACGCTGCTTTTCAGTTTTATGGCACTTCCTGCTTCAGCTGAATTAGGCGACTCAGATCAATCAATCAACATTAACGAAGCAAAATCAATTTTCGAGAGAATTGCTGACATATTCCACGACCTTATTGCCAAGATGTTCAAGGTTTTCGGACTTGACTGTCCTCTTTGCAAAAACCATGACGGCTACGGTGAAGCGGAAGGCGACGGTGATTTCAATTATGCTGAAATCGCAAAAATGTATAACGATGCAGTAAATAATCTTAAAGCAAACAGGAAAACTCTCACAATTGTTCACATACCCGATATTAATATAGTTGATATATCCGGTTTGTCAAATTCAAATATAGAAAAAATAAAAAGTTTTCTTAAGAGTAATGACATCTTAGGCAAAAACTTGAAAACGCATAATATCAAGAATAATGAAAGTGCAAAAATTTCAGCTCTTATTCCTCCGAAAAACAGAGAGGCCTGCCTCAGCGGAGCTTATGTTAATTATGTAGATTATTACAAGAAAAGCGACGACACAAAAATCGAATTCAATCTTAAGGATTCCGAAAGCAAATATGACGGAACAACTACAACTGCTCCGGAAGGCTTTTCTCAGGTTATTGATTATGTGAATTTTGGTGAAGTAGACCTTGGCATCGGTGAAATTACAAGTGCTGACATTTCCTATAAAAACACTTCTGTAAAAGCGACACTCGATGTAAACAGTAAGGTTAAAAGCCTTAAAACATCTTATGAAATTTCAATTGATGCAGTTGTTGAAAACGGTGGCAACATTTCACATCTTAAAATGGTTTTTGACTGTTCAGACGAATACAACATTACGTACTGATTCATAAAAAACAAATAAAGTTTTGCTATTTCTTGATTTTTACTTTACGTTATGCTATACTGTTATAGCGACGTAAAATTATATAATGATTATAGCTATAACTTTGGGGAATAATACTTTTGGAAAAAATGTATTCCTTTTATTAAACTATATCCCTGAACGGTCTGTATTTAATAATTTTGCGTCGCGGCAAAGGAATGCATTTTTCGGTGCGTTCCGTTGTCGGGGCGCACTTTTTATTGTATTAAAGGGGAGACATAAAAAGCAGAAAACGCGAACCGGAAACCCATTCAATAATATCGTCACGGCAACAGATGGTTTTGTTACGCCCCGTTGCGCCGTGACGTTTTTTATTTATTCAACAAAAAGGCGCAAATTGTCGAATATCCCCTAAAAGAAATATGGAGGTAATCAACTATGAAAAACCTAAGAAAAACTCTTGCAATTATTCTTGTTGTGCTTATGCTTATGAGCATTGTACCCCTGCAGAGCTTTGCGGCTTTCAGTCTCATAAACCCTGAAATCAAATCCGTAGCATTTGACGATGGCGTTATGATATCTATGAAGGAAATCGAAAAGCTTCATGACTATTCTGGCGAAGATATAATAGTTCTTCAGAATGACAGAGATCCCTTTTCCGCGATGCCTGCTTCAGGCTTTTACTACGATAATCTTATTGTAAGCTTTTCAAACGGAAAAACTGTTGAGCTTGACAGATTATTTGACGAAATACCGAGCACTACAAGCTATTCAGGTCCCAAATTCAATGTAAGCTATGAGGACTGCAAAAAAGCAATTGAAAACGGTGACGATACTGTACCCGTAAATGTTGAGCTTACAATCAGCTTTGAAAGAGGCAAGAATAAACGCTTTGAAGGCGATGTTGAATGCAAAATTGTTGAAAGCTACATAAAAAGCATCAGACCGGCTTGTGAGCTCAAGCCGTTTCACCATAAAATGTACTACTGGGATTACTTCGAAGGCATGGAAATGATAATTGAATACGCCGACGATACAACCAAAACAGCTCCGATTATACAGGGGGAATATACAGGCTGGTTCGGTCCCCTCAGTCTTGACGGAAGACCGCTTGTTGCTGAAAGTGTAAACACTGACGGAGAATTTCCTGAGGAAATGGGCTCATCGGTTGAATTCGTTTACTGTGATGCAAGTGTTGAAGTGCCTGTTGAAGTGATCGACTGTCCTTACAGAAGAATCGATCTCATAGACTACACAGTTGAAAAAAATAATGTTCTTACAAGCATTACATATAAAATCACAAAAATGAACGGTGAAACTGAAATCCGCACAAAGGAATGTAATATTACCGCTTTCACTGATGCAGTAACAATTGACAAGGTTGGTGTTTACAGAGTTGACGTTGAGCTTAATATAGATATGGCATCCTTCAAGGAAAACTCATCAGCGTATATTCTTCTTTCTTTAGGTGACGGTTACAGCTTATACAGCTACAGATTCTATGACATGGCTGAATATGATGCAAGCGATTATTGCAGCTGCATCTGTCATAAAAAGGGCGTAGCAAGGGTTATTTATCTAATGCTCTTCAAAATCTGGGATTTATTCGGTATCAATGAACAGTGCAGGTGCGGTGTCTGGCATTGGGACGAATGATATATTATATTAAAAAGGAGACACAACAATGAAAAAAAGAAACTTCAAATCAATTGCAGCCGTGCTTCTTGTACTCAGTATGCTTTTCGGCTCACTGACACTTGTAAGCGCAGAGGGAACAGAAGTTCCCACAACAACACCCTCAGGTGAAACGGAAACCACAAACGGAAGCTATGACGACGGCTATAACAACGGCTATGATGACGGCTATAGTGATGGCTGGAATGACGGTTACGGTAGCGGCTGGAGCGATGGCTACTATAACGGTGTGGAAGAAAACAAGGATATTTTCACTGTTATCCGTGAAAGAATTGAAGAAATCAGATATAACATTCAGAATTTCTTCAAGGAACTCAGAAAGAAATTCCTTGCTGCTTTCGGACTCAGCGACATCGACAAGAACTACCTTCCGTCAGCAGATATAACAAACCTTGGTGAGGATACAGAAGCGTATTATCTTTGCAAGGAGTTCAACGAAAAGATGGAAGCTCTTAATTATCCTATGAAGCCCATCAGCTATGTAAAGACCGCAAAGGTAGGCATCGACATCGTAGACTGCACAGGTGGCAAGCTTGTTGCAGGAATCGTAAATCCCGTTGTTGAAAGCTATCTTGTTGACGATGTTACGGAGTATGAGTACGAGCAGTATTATGCTCCCGGTATGCAGTCTGTATACGTTTTCCCCGAAGGTCTCAAGAGCGCTACAAAGACAGTAAACGAAGATGGCACAACCGACTATGAATTTGTACTTATTGAAGAAGCAACCTTCTTTGACGGTGAAGACGATTATCTTCTTGATTCAAAGGGCGAGCTTGGCTTCGGTAACTTCTACAACTACGATGTTGCAGACGTACTTCTTATGAGCTACTTTAATGCTGACCCCGTAAAAATCAAGCTTGCAACAATCCGCTATCCCGGCACAACAGTAAAGGCTACAGCAGACGCAGAGGGTAGAATCACCGCACTTGATATCCTTATGCCTGTTGAAGGTAGCGGTAAGGCCAGCGCTTATCTTTTAACTCTCAACGTTGAAGCAAAGGGCTACAGAAACGAAGGCTTCACAATTACTTATCCCGAAATCAACATCAATCCTGACGGACTTCCCGACGGCAGCGAAGAAACTCTTGAAGAAAACGCAGAAGCCACCGCAATCTGCGAAGAATTCAACACTCTTTTCAACGGCTTTTCAACGGCAGTACCCGACAACGCAACCATTAAGAGAACAAAGAACATTGATGTAGAAGCTACAGATGTTCCCGGCGCTGTTGCAAGTGTCATTAATCCTATAATTGAAAACTTTACCGGCGAAACAGTAAAAGAGGAAACCGTAAACAAGGGTGAAATGCCTGAAAGTACTCCTTATATCGAGCTTTATCCTGTAGGTCTCATCACCGCTGAGAAAACTGCAAACGAAGACGGCACAACAGATTATAAGTTTGTACTTGCAAAGGAAGCTGCACACTTTGACGGCAGAAGAACCTATGGCGTAAGACTTGTTGACGGTGAGGTTACAGAATGCACACTTCAGCATAACGCAATCGGTAAGGCTATTAACATCGAATACATGGACCTTGGCCCTATTGATGTCAGAGAAGCCGACATCAGATACCCCGGAGCAACAATCACCGCAAAAACAGATGCCCAGGGCAGACTTGTAAGCTATAACGTTGTAACCGAGGCTGAAGGTTATGCAACAGCAAAAGCGTTCATCAGCTTTACAATCGGCCTTGCAGGCACAGAAACAGACAGTTTTGAAATTATCTATTCATAAATTCAGAGAAGTACTTGTTGATATCACTCTGCATATTTTGGTCGCGACGCGTATGCAGTTTGTGATACAGACTCTTGCTGACAGCTTTTTTGCTGTCAGCAGAGTCGTCCCCTAAGCTCTATAGTTTCCATTCAGGGAACGTGACGCAAATAGAGAAAAATATTAAAGAAAGGAGAAAATATTATGAACGGTCTTAAAGGTGTGTTAGCAGCAGGTGAAATTATGTTCTATCCGCTTTACCTCTTCCCGGCGCTTCTTTGCTATCTTTTGGCGGTTCTTCCGGCTCTTGCATTAGCAAATGTTGGTATTAAGCTTCCCGGTGTTGACGGTGTAGCCGATGGCTTTATTTCAATTCTTGACCCCACAGACAACCTCAGATAAAATATTTATTGAAGTAAAGAATTGAAATCTAAAATCCGTATCAGGCAGTTGCAATCAGGCAGCTGCCTGATTTTTGTACACTTTTTCCACAAATTTCTGCTTTTACTTATGAAGAAAATAAGCAAGTATACAATATTCCTTTTTTGTCCATACTAAAATGAAAAAGTTGTTGACAAAAATTGCATTAGGTAGTATAATTTCAAGGTGTGCGATTATGCATATATGAATATTTAAGAAAGGAGATGCTACATTTGCCTACCTTTAACCAGTTAGTTCGTAACGGTAGAGAAACACTCGTTAAGAAGCCGAAGGCTCCTGCTCTTCTCAAAGGCCTCAACTCAAAGAAGAATGTTATGACAGACCATAACTCTCCTCAGAAGCGTGGCGTTTGCACAGCAGTTAAGACAGCTACACCGAAAAAGCCGAACTCAGCTCTTCGTAAGATCGCCAGAGTACGTCTTACAAACGGCATTGAAGTTTCAGCTTACATCCCCGGCGTAGGTCACAACCTTCAGGAACACAGCGTTGTTCTTATCCGTGGCGGCCGTGTTAAGGACCTTCCCGGTGTTCGTTACCACATCGTTCGCGGTACTCTTGATACCCAGGGCGTAAACGGAAGAATGCAGTCCCGTTCAAAGTACGGTGCTAAGCGTCCTAAGGCAGCCAAGAAGTAATTCAGCACTTTAAGACTGAAAACTATTTTTAAAACTCCGCAGTCAGGCGGAAAAAAGACTATGAATTGACAAATCTTCTTGCAGGCCAGACTTTTAAGTCTAGATGTGAGAGTGTATATATATTGTATATGCCTCTCTGGTGCCGACGGGAATTTGTCACTCGAGTACCTATGATATCATTATTATGAAGGAGGGAAGCGCAGTGCCAAGAAGAGGCCAGATTGCAAAACGTGATGTTTTGCCCGATCCGCTTTACAATTCAAAGCTTGTAACACGTCTTATCAACAACGTTATGTATGACGGTAAGAAGGGTGTTGCTCAGAAGATCGTTTACGATGCTTTTGACATTATTAAAGAAAAGACAGGTAAGGAACCTCTCGAAGTTTTCGAAGCAGCTATGGAGAACGTAATGCCCGTACTTGAAGTTAAGGCTCGCCGTGTAGGTGGTTCAACATACCAGGTTCCCATGGATGTTCGTCCTGAAAGAAGACAGACACTCGGTCTTCGTTGGATTACTCTTTACAGCCGTCAGCGTTCAGAAAGAACAATGAAGGAAAGACTTGCCAACGAAATCATCGATGCTACAAACGAAACAGGCTCAGCATTCAAAAAGCGTGAAGATACCCATAAGATGGCAGAAGCTAACAAGGCTTTCGCACATTTCAGATGGTAATAATCTTATTTGCTTAACTATTTATAGGAGGATAAAATTATGCCAAGAAAGGTATCTCTTGAAAAAACAAGAAATATTGGTATTATGGCTCATATCGACGCCGGTAAGACTACAACCTCAGAGCGTATTCTTTACTACACAGGCGTAAACCATAAGATTGGTGAAACCCACGACGGTTCAGCAACTATGGACTGGATGGAGCAGGAGCAGGAAAGAGGTATTACAATTACTTCAGCTGCTACAACCTGCTTCTGGAAAGAGCACCGTATCAATATTATCGATACACCGGGTCACGTTGACTTTACAGTTGAAGTTCAGCGTTCACTCCGTGTACTTGACGGTTCAGTAACAGTTCTTTGCGCAAAGGGCGGTGTTGAACCCCAGTCAGAAACTGTTTGGAGACAGGCTGACGAATATAAGGTTCCCAGAATGATCTATGTAAACAAGATGGACATTATGGGTGCTGACTTCTACCGTGTTCTCGGAATGATCAAGGAGCGTTTCAACTGCAACGCAGTGCCCATTCAGCTCCCTATCGGTTCAGAAAACACATTCAAGGGTATTGTTGACCTTGTAAACAACAATGCTATCGTATACTACGATGACCTTGGTAAAGATGTAAGAGTGGAAGAAATTCCTGAAGATATGAAGGACAAGGCTGAAGAGTACCGCCAGAATCTCATCGAAGCTGTTTGCGAAATGGACGAAGAGCTTATGGAAAAGTACTTTGAAGGCGAAGAACCTTCAGTAGCTGACATCAAGAGAATCATCCGTAAGGCAACAATTGCTAACGATATGGTTCCCGTTTGCTGTGGTACTTCATACCGCAACAAGGGTGTACAGCCCCTTCTCGACAACATTGTTGACTATATGCCCGCTCCCACAGACATCGAAGCTATCAAGGGCGTAAACCCTGAAACAGAAGAAGAGGAAGTAAGACATTCCTCAGACGAGGAACCCTTTGCAGCTCTTGCATTCAAGATTGCAACAGACCCGTTTATGGGTAAGCTTTGCTTCTTCCGTGTATATTCAGGTACTGTTGACGCAGGTACAACAGTTTACAACTCAGTGAAGGACAGCAGAGAAAGACTCGGCCGTATCCTTCAGATGCACGCTAACCACCGTGAAGACATTGATACAGTATATGCTGGTGATATCGCTGCTACAGTTGGTATGAGAAATACAACAACAGGTGATACTCTTTGTGACGCAAAGAACCCCATTATTCTCGAATCAATGAACTTCCCCGAGCCGGTTATCCGTGTTGCTATTGAGCCTAAGACCAAGGCAGGTCAGGAAAAATTGGGTATTGCTTTGGCAAAACTTGCTGAAGAAGACCCCACATTCAGAACTTATACAGATGATGATACCGGACAAACAATTATTGCCGGTATGGGTGAATTGCACCTCGAAATCATCGTTGACCGTTTGCTTCGTGAATTTAAGGTTGAAGCTAATGTAG
>JAFWZS010000043.1 GCA_017522205.1 Clostridia bacterium | reverse complement strand
GGTATTCATAAACCTGTACTGCTTATAGCTGAAAGCTTTGCAAGCCGTAGAGAAGAGGAAAGCCTGGTTTTTCTTCTTCTTACATCCGTTATATGTTATGTCGGTCTTATTCCCGTAACAATGCTTTTTGAAAAGTGTTTTCCTTTTGCGTGCGGAAAAAGAACGGTGAAGGAAACAAAGCTGTTTTTCCTTTGCAAATATATCGCAATCACACTGTGCGGTTTCGTTCCGTATATGTATCTCATTGAAGAGATAGTGGGAGATAATTTGCTTTTCAAGGCTTCAGCGTGGATTTTATTTGCGGTTTTTGTGGTAGTTTCAGAGAGAGTTTTAACAAAGCTTATGCCTTTTATGTTTTTGCAGAAAAAGAAAGGCTCATAAAAAATATGCATCATACTTTTTAAAATCAAGGAAGAAAAAGTATGGCAGAGAAAAAAAGAATAGGGTGGATTGACACCCTTAAAGGCTTTTCAATGTACACGGTTATTCTGTGCCACGTGAATGTTTATAAGCCTCTTCGCAACTGGATGGTTTCTTTCAATATGCCCATCTTTTTTATGATGAGCGGCGCAACTCTTAATATTGAAAAGGTGAAAAACACAAGTTTTGGTGCATATTTCACTCAGCTTGTAAAAAGGCTTCTGGTGCCTTATGTGTGGCTTCAGTTTTTAAGCTTTCTCACCCGTTATGCGGTGAATATTCTAGGGGCACACAAGGAGGTACCTGTAAAGGAGTATCTTCTCGGTATACTGGTGGGAAACAATCTGCTTGTGGAAGCACCGTCAAACCCTATGTATTATATCTATATGCTTTTTGCTGCACAGCTAGGGTTGTGGCTTGTTATAAAGCTGACAAAGGCAGATAAAAAGAAAATGGGGATTTTCCTCGCTTGCTTTTGTCTTGTGAGCATAATTACTCAGGATATTGATCTGCCATGGCACATAAACGGTGTGCCTAATGTAATGTTCAGTATATACCTCGGCAGAGTTATTATGGACCTTTATCTCCAAAACAAATCTAAGGTGGACTCTTTAAGCAGAATTACAGGCTTTTTCATAGCTTTGGGAATTCTTTTCCTTGGCTTTGTTCTCAGCAGAGCAAATGGTGTGGTTTCAATTCACGGAAACAAATTCGGTGATGAATACATTCTCTATCTTTTGAGCGGTTATCTCAGTTGTGTAGGCTTTGCACTTATTGCAATAAAGCTGCCCATTGACCGGATTTTCGCCTTCGTAGGCAAAAACTCACTTTTCTATATGGGTATTCATAAACCGGTACTGCTTATTTTCGAAGAAGTGTTTGAAAAATACGAGAATGAAATGTTCTTTGTCGTACCGGCATCGCTTGTTTGTTTCCTGCTCCTTTTACCGCTTACACAAATTGCCAACAGGTATTTCCCTTATATAAACGGCAACCCTATAAAAGAGGAAACACGCCTTATAAAATACGGCAAATATTTATCAACTGCAGCAGCAGGTGCAGTACCGTATCTCTACTTCAACAATCATTTTATGGACGGTATGCTTCGTGAAAGTCTTCATACGCAGCTGCTTTCAGCGACAGTGTACATTGTCTTTATAATAATTGCAGTGAACGTAGCAAACAAATGGATGCCGATAATCTTCGTTCAGGATAAAAAGAAAGCTTAAAATAAAACTAAAGGGCAGTTGCACCAAAAAGCATCTGCCCTTTAGTTTTGCAAAAAAAATCCTGCTGCACAAAAGTACAGCAGGAATAAATTATTTAGCGAGCTCGTATGTGTCCTGAGCGATGAGAAGCTCTTCATCGGTGGGAATTACAAGAAGCTTAAGAGCTGAATCTTCTGTTGAAATTTCAATTTCTTCGCCTCTTACGCTGTTGGGAGCTTCATCAATTTTTGTGCCGAGGAAGCCAAGCTTTTCAGCAACTCTTGTGCGGTAGTGAGGATTATTTTCACCGATACCGCCTGTGAATACAACTGCGTCAACACCGCCCATAGCAGCAGCAAAACCGCCGATGTATTTAACAAGCTGATGGCAGAGCATATCTTCAACCAGCATAGCTCTCTTGTTGCCTTCCTTTGCACGGCCTTCGATTGTTCTGTTGTCGCTTGTTGCTGTGCCGGGAATTTCGTTTCCGTTTTCGTCGTATTCAGCTGTAAGACCGAGCATACCTGACTTTTTGTTGAGGATGTTGTCAACTTCCTTAGCTGTAAGACCTTCTCTTTCGCAAAGAACTGCGATGATTGCGGGGTCAATTGAGCCTGAACGTGTACCCATCATAATGCCTTCAAGGGGAGTAAGACCCATTGTTGTGTCGAAGCACTTTCCGCCCTTGATAGCTGAAATTGATGAACCGTTACCGAGGTGGCAGGTTACAACCTTAAGCTCGTCAGCGTTGTACTTGCCGGGATACTTCTTCATAAGGAAGTCAGTTGTTCTTGCGCTTACATATCTGTGGCTTGTGCCGTGGAAGCCGTACTTTCTGATGCCGTGCTTCTGATAGTACTTGTAGGGAAGAGCATACATATATGCACATTCGGGAATTGTCTGATGGAAAGCAGTGTCAAAAACAGCAACCTGAGGAATACCCTTCATAATGCTTTCGCAAACTTCGATACCTGTAAGGTTTGCAGGATTGTGAAGAGGACCCAGAGGGATACATTCTCTGATAGCTTCCTTAACTGCTTCGTCAACAACAACGCTGCCGCTGAACTTTTCACCGCCGTGAAGAACTCTGTGACCAACAGCTGCGATATCGTTCATTGAATCAAGAACGCCGCCGTTTTCCTTGTCTGTAAGTGTTTCGAGAAGAATTGTGATAGCGTCGTTGTGGTCCTTTGCATCAACAGGCTTCTTGTTGAGAACCTTAACCTCTTCACCGTCCTTGTCGATTTTGTGCGTGAATGTGCAGTCTGTACCTATCTGCTCGAAAATACCTTTTGCAAGAACCTTTGCTTCGGGCATTTCAAACACCTGATATTTCAGTGAGGAAGAGCCTGCATTGATAATTAATTCCTTGAAACTCATTTTAACTTAGCACTCCTTTAATTTTTGTGTTGGGTTTTACATACGAAAAATATTATACCACATACTTCTGCTTTTTTCCATATCTTTATATAACTTTTTCAAAAAAACTCTTTTTGTAAGATGTGCATATAATTTTTAATATTTATTGTAAACAATGCCTTTTTAACAGTAAATACTGCCAAAAGAATTCAAAATAGTTTGGTAAGTTTGAATATTGAACTGATGAAACTAAAGTGATATAATATCCCTTGTCAATCGGAAGTATAATAAGCTATCGGCTTTTAAAATGAGAAAATATATGATATGAAGAAAAGGCTGTCACGTTTGTGGCAGCCTTTTAACGTTGAGCAAAAAAATTAGCTGTCCTTTGCGGACAGCTAATTAAGTTTTTTTATTTTGAAAGTCCTGTGCCCTTTTTCTTAGTTGCTGCCTTGATAACAAAAAGAGTAGCAATCATAAGAACGATAGCAATGGGAAGAACTATCATCCAGTTGGAAACAAAGCCTGCAAGCACATAGCTTACTGTTGAAACGCCTGCAACTGTAAGTGCATAGGGAAGCTGAGTTGAAACGTGGTTGATGTGGTCACACTGTGCACCTGCTGAAGCCATGATTGTTGTGTCTGAAATGGGTGAGCAGTGGTCGCCGCAAACTGCACCTGCCATACAAGCTGAAATAGCAACGATTGTGATGGGCTGACCTGCACCGAATACGCTGAGTACGATGGGAATGAGAATACCGAATGTACCCCATGATGTACCTGTTGAGAATGAAAGACCAACAGCAACAACAAAGATGATTGCGGGAAGGAATGCCTGGAAAGCACCTGCAGAACCTTCAATAAGCTGAGCGATGAAAATCTTTGCGCCGAGTGAGTCAGTCATAGCCTTGAGAGTCCAAGCGCAAGCAAGAATCATGATTGCGGGAACCATAGCCTTGAAGCCTTCGGGAAGTGATTCCATAAGGTCCTTGAACTTGAGAACTCTTCTGAGAAGATAGTAGATAACTGTGATGATGATTGTGATGCCTGCGCCGTAAGCAAGACCAACAGAAGCATCAGAGTTTGAGAATGAGTCAATGAATGTTTCACCGCTGAAGAATCCGCCTGAGTAAATCATACCGATTACACAGCAGATGATGAGAACAACAACGGGGAAGATAAGGTCGATAACCTTGCCCTTGGGGTTAGCAGCCATTTCTGCTACAGCCTGCTGAGTGCCGCTTGTGAAGAGATCGCCTTTTTCTTCTGCGTTCTTTTCATGCTTCTTCATGGGGCCGTAATCGAACTTCATGAGAGCAAGGAAGATCATCATAACGATTGTGAGAAGTGCGTAGAAGTTGTAGGGGATAGCCTGAATGAAGAGCTTGATGCCGTTTTCAGCGCCTGCACTTCTTGCAAAGCCTGCAACTGCTGCTGCCCATGATGAAATGGGAGCGATGATACAAACGGGAGCTGCTGTAGCGTCAATAAGGTAGGAGAGCTTTGCTCTTGAAACCTTGTGGCTGTCAGCAACGGGACGCATAACTGAACCTACTGTAAGGCAGTTGAAATAGTCGTCGATGAAAATAAGTACACCGAGAGCAATTGTAGCAAGCTGAGCGCCTACTCTTGACTTGATGTGCTTTGTTGCCCAACGGCCGAAAGCTGCTGAGCCGCCTGCCTTATTCATCATTGAAACGAGTGCGCCGAGAAGAATAAGGAAGATGATGATACCCATATTGTATGAGTCAGCAACATTAGCAACGAAGCCGTCTGTAATTACGTGGGTGATTGTTGTTTCAAAGTTGCCGCCTGCATAAATGAGACCGCCAACGATGATACCGATTACAAGTGAGGAATAAACCTCTTTTGTAATAAGTGCAAGAGCGATTGCAACGATGGGGGGAAGGAGTGACCAGAATGTTGCATACTGGCTGATTGATTCACGAACCTTAGCGAGAGCTGCTTCAAGGTGAGCCTTGAAATCAGGGTCAGCTTCAAGGTTGTCTGCATAGCCACCTACATACTCAAGAGCACTTTCGCCGTCTGCAAGGTCGTACTCTACTGCATCTTCACCTTCGCCGAGGGTGAAAACTGCTTCAGCGGCAACATCTTCTGCTGTGCCGGTTGTTTCAGCCATGAGAGGAGCAGCAGTTTCGTCTGCAGCCACACATGACATGGGGATTGCCAGAGCAAAAATAATCATAAAAGCAAGAATTATTTTTGCAATGTTTCTTTTGGATTTCTGCATTTTGTTTTCCTCCGTTTTAAAATTTAAAGAGAGATTCTCACAAACGAAAATCTCTCACAAACTCATACATAATATAAGTTGATAGCTCTCCGCCTGTGCGACAGTTACTGAGATGTTATCTCAATACCCAGCAAAACCTTTCTCAAACAAGGTCTGCTTCGGCATAAAACCCTTTTGCTTTTTCTTTTTAGCGCTCTTTGAGAAACTGAAAAAAGCTACTCTTGATTTATGCACCTCTATCTTATTAATTCATATTATACATATTATATGGAAAAAATCAAGTATTAAGTTTGTGAAGGGCTGCTAAAAAACTTATGAGTATTACTGCTTTTATTTTTAAACTTTATTAAATCGCTCCAGAAATACCTTTTGAGGTATATGCTGCAGCGGTTTGTTTACATAATGTTCATATATGGATGGTATACTAAAATGAATTTTTGTTTGTAATTTTTAAAGCAGAAAAGAAGAGAGAATTTTTACGGAGGAAAAAGCAGTGATAAGATTACTGAAACAGCTTAAAGAAATTAAAGGCACAGCCGCACTTTCTATGCTTTTCGCAATCCTTGCGCAGGGCGGAGGTCTTGTGCTGCCCCTTCTTATGTCGGATATTATCAACAACGGCATAATGAACGGCGATGTTGATTACATAAAACGAATGGGAATTGTAATGATGGCAATTTCTGCTCTCAGCGTTGTAATCAGCATTTTTAATAGTTATTTTTCAAGCAGAACGGCTGCACTTTTCAGCAAGAATCTCAGAAGAACACTTTTTCTTAAGGTGGAAACACTTTCTAAGGGTGATATTGAAAAAATAGGTACACCCTCGCTTATTACACGCTGCACAAACGACGTAAGAATTGTGCAGGATTTTGTGCTTCAGGGCCTGAGAATGATAATAAGCGCACCTATTATGCTTGTGGGCGGCGTTATTATGACCTTTGTTCTTAATCCGAGGCTTGCACTTATTATCTTTGCACTTGTTCCAATCATCGCAGTAATTGCAGGAGCTGTAATAAAAACAGTTATTCCTATGTTCAGAAAAAGACAGAAAATGCTTGACGGAATCAACCGGTTCATAAGAGAAAAGCTCAGCGGTATAAGAGTTATCAGAGCCTTTAACAAGCAGGAGTTTGAAGATGCAAAATTCGAGGATAAGAACATAGATTTTTCTGCTCTTACTCTCAAATTCAACAGAATTATGTCTGTGCTTATTCCGGTATGCACCGTTCTTCTTATTTGTGGACTTGAGCTTCTTGTTATGCTTTCAGCAAAAAATCTTGACACTCTTGACCCTGTTACGCAGAGAACAGAGCTTATTTCCGCAATCGGTGACCTTCAGGCGTTCATTACATATATGCTTATGATAATTTTTTCTGTGGTTATGGCTGCAGCTATGTTCGTTATTATTCCGAGAGCGAGAATTTCAGCACTCAGAATCTGCGAGGTTCTTGACCTTGAGGCAAGCATAACCGATCCCGAAACAGCTGAAACTGCAGACGAAAGAAAAAAGGGCACAGTAGAATTCAGAAATGTAAGCTTTGCTTATGAAAACGCTGCAGCCCCCGTGCTTTCCGATATTTCCTTTACTGCGGAAAAAGGTAAGGTTACTGCAATTATCGGCGGTACGGGCAGCGGTAAATCCAGCCTTATTGCAATGGTGCCGAGATTTTTTGATGTAACCGGCGGTCAGGTACTCTTTGACGGCACAGACGTAAGAAACTACGCTCAGGAGGATTTGCGCTCAAGAATAGGCTTTGTGCCTCAGAAGGCCTGCCTTTTCAGCGGCAGCGTCGAAGATAATCTTCGCTTCGGTGATGAAAACGCAACAGAAGAGCAGATGAGAAAGGCTCTTGATATCTCCTGCAGCAGTGAGTTTGTTGATAAATTAAGCGATGGCCTGCAATCCTTTGTAAGCCAGAACGCAAACAATCTTTCGGGCGGACAGAAGCAGCGCCTTTCAATTGCAAGAGCTCTTACAAGAAAGGCAGAGGTATACATTTTTGACGACAGCTTCTCTGCTCTCGACTTTGCAACCGACGCAGCCGTAAGAGCTAACATCAGAAAAAATATTAACGCAACTATAATCATCGTTGCTCAGAGAATAGGTACAATCCTTGATGCAGATAAAATTGTTGTTCTTGACCAGGGTAAAACCGTAGGTATAGGTAAACACGAGGAGCTTATGGAAAGCTGTGAGCAGTATCGGCAGATTTATATCTCTCAGATGGGAGGTGCCGAATAATGAAAAAGCAAAAGAAAAATCAGCTTCCCGAATATAAAGATAAGTATGCAGCCTACAGAGGACAGAATGCTATGAGGGATAAGCCTGAAAATCTTCTTAAAACTGCAGGTAGGCTTTTAGGTCTTCTTAAAGGCAGGGTAATTGCCGTTATATTTACGGTGGTATGTGCGGCAGTAAGCTCCTATCTCAGCATTCTCGGCCCCGATTATCTCGGTAAGGTTATTGACGTGCTTGCCGTTCAGATTGAAAGCAAAATCAATACAGGCATAATGAACTTTGAGCCCATTGAAGAAATTCTCAGAGTAATTCTTGTTGTTTACGCAGGGAGTGCCGTTTTAAGCTTTTTCCAGCACTTTATTATGGCGGGTGTTGTGCAGAATCTTATTACAAAGCTCAGAAGAAATCTTAACCTGAAGCTTTCAAAGTTGCCTCTTTCTTATTTCGATACCCATACAAAGGGCGACATTCTCAGCCGAATGACCAACGATATCGATAACGTAAACGATACACTTCAGCACAATATGATTCAGATTATTACTTCGGTGGTAACCTTTGTGGGTGTTTTCGGAATTATGCTCAGAAACAGCGTAATGCTCTCTCTGACAAGCCTTTCACCCTTCCCTATCTGCCTTATTATTGCCCTTACAATTCTCAATATTTCAAAGGGCTGGTTCCGTAAGCAGTGGAAAACAACGGGTGATATCAACGGCCACATTGAAGAGATGTTTACAGGTCACGCAATTGTTAAGACATTCAGCTACGAAAAAAGAGCAACAGAAGAATTCGACCTCATTAACGGTGCGCTTGCGACTGCTGCACAGAAGGCTCAGTTCTTCTCGGGTATCTTAGGTCCTCTTATCAATTTTGCAAACAATGCAGGCTATGTTGTAATCTGCGTTCTCGGCGGTTATCTTATTATCAAGGGTGAGCAGAGCGTTGGTGCAATCACCACCTTTATGATGTACACAAAACTGCTTATGCAGCCCATTATCGACCTTTCAAATATAGCAAATAATATGCAGTCCTCTCTCGCAAGTGCTGAGCGTGTGTTCAATGTGCTTTCAGAAAAAGAGGAGAGCATAGAAATCATTGATAAAGAGCTTACAAAAGGCGAAAATGTGAGCTTTGAAAAAGTATACTTCTCATATCTTCCCGAAAAGCCCCTTATTGAAGACTTCAGCCTTAATGTTAAAAAGGGTGAGCTTACTGCAATTGTAGGCCCCACGGGTGCAGGAAAAACAACAATTGTAAATCTGCTAATGCGATTTTATGATATTGACAAGGGTGCAATTAAAATAGACGGTACTGATATAAGAGATATTTCAAGAAAGAATCTCCGTAATCTTATTTCAATGGTTCTCCAGGATACGTGGCTTTTCGCAGGTACCATAAGAGATAATATAATGTACTCAAACGAAAGCGCAACAGAGGAAGAATTTATGGCGGCGGTGAAGGCGGCAAGGGTTGACTCCTTTGTGAATACCTTCTCAGACGGCTTTGATACCGTGCTTGAAGAAGACGGAGCAAACCTTTCAGCAGGTCAGAGACAGCTCCTTACAATTGCAAGAGCAATTCTTTCTGATCCACAGATTCTTATTCTTGACGAAGCAACTTCTTCTGTTGACACGAGAACAGAGCTGCAGATTCAGGAAGCCATGAATAATCTTATGAAGGGCAGAACAAATTTTGTAATTGCCCACCGTCTTTCCACAATTGTAAATGCCGATAACATAATTGTTATGAATGAGGGCAAAATAATCGAAACAGGAAAACATAAGGAGCTTCTTTCAAAAGACGGCTTCTATGCCAACTTATATAATTCACAGTTCAGCAACGAGGCGTAAGACGGAGATTTTTCTCTCTTACGGAAAGGACACACAATGGAGCTTATCACTCTTTCAAATTCACTGAGAATTTTTCTGAATGAAACCGATTCGCTGCGGTCTGCAACGGTAGGTGTATGGATAGGCAGCGGTTCAAGATTTGAAAACGAAGAGAATAACGGCATATCTCACTTTATTGAGCATATTGTTTTCAAGGGCTCTGAAAAGAGAAACGGCTTTGAAATCGCTGAGGGTATGGACGAAATCGGTGCTTATGTAAACGCCTACACAACAAAGGAGTACACCTTCTTTTACACGAAGGCTCTGGATTATCAGATTATAAAGGCGGCTGATATTCTTTTCGATATGATAAGAAATCCAAGGCTTCTTGAAAGTGACATTGAAACTGAAAAAGGCGTAATTCTCGAAGAAATTGCAATGTGCGAGGATGACCCTGCAGATGTGTGCAGTGAGCTTAATGAAAGAAGCATTTTCAAAGGAACAACTCTTGGTATGGACATTCTCGGCACAAGAGAAACCGTAAGCTCATTCAAAGAACATCATTTCAGGGAGTATATGAAAAAATTCTATGTTCCCGAGAGAATGATTGTGGGTGTTACGGGCAACTTCAACAGAGAAGAAATGCTCAGCAAAATTGAGGAATATTTCGGCTCTTATGTGTGTACGGAAAACCCCATTGAAAGCTATGATGTGCCTTTCATAAAGGGTATGACGCTTAAGAAAATGGACACCGAGCAGACACATATAGCTCTTTCTTTCAAGGGGATTCCCTTAGAGCACGAAGATTTATATTCCCTTCAGGTGTGTATGTTTATTCTCGGTACGGGCACTTCATCAATGCTCAACCAGCGTATCCGTGAGCAGCTGGGACTTGTTTACAGCATTGATTCCTGGCTCGGCAGATACCTTGGCGGCGGATATATTACAGTTTCGATGAGCCTCGGCACTCACAGTGAAGAAAAAGCTCTCACCGAAACAATTGACATAATAAAAAATTTCAGCCGAAACGTAACTGAGCGTCAGGTGGAAATTGCAAAAGAAAAGCTTATTTCAAGTCTGATTATGTCCCGTGAGCAGCCGCAGTCAAAGCTATCGGCAATGGGACACAGTCTGCTTTTTCACGGCAGATTCATAGAAGATGATGAAATTATAAATAAAATTAAAAAGGTTCAGCTTGCCGATGTTATGAAGGCGGCTGAAAAATATCTGAAGCTTTCAGAAATGTCCTTCACCGCCGTTGGCAGAGTGAGAGAGGAAAGTGAATACAGAAGAATTCTGAAGCATAGCTGAAAGCTGAAAAGGGGTAGTCAAAATGAACGAAATTTCAAAGGCAAAAAGAATCGTAATAAAGGTGGGTACATCAAGTCTTACCTATGACACCGGAAAAATCAACATCAGAAGAATGGTGAAGCTCTGCAGCGTGCTTGCAGATTTGCACAATTCGGGCAGAGAGGTTGTACTTGTAACCTCGGGCGCAATCGGTGTAGGTGTAGGCAAGCTTGGCCTTAAGGAAAGACCGAAGGATATTCCCGGCAGACAGGCTGCTGCAACCGTAGGTCAGTGTGAGCTTATGTTTATGTATGACAAATACTTCGGCGAGCACGGAGTTAAGACAGGTCAGCTTCTTATTACTAAAAGTGACATCGAAAATGAGCAGAGAAGAACCAATCTTGAAAACACATTTGAAAAGCTTTTTGAATACGGTGCAGTTCCCGTTATCAACGAAAATGACAGTGTTGCAACGGAAGAAATCGTTTACGGTGATAACGACAGCCTTTCTGCAATTGTTGCAAGGCTGATTCACGCCGAAGCACTTATTATTCTTTCTGACATTGATGGTCTTTTTGACGATAACCCCAATGAAAACCCCGATGCAAGACTTATTCCTGTTGTAAAGGAGATAACCGACGAAATCAAAGCTCTTTGCGGTGAAGCGGGCACAAGCCGTGGCACGGGCGGTATGGTTACAAAAATCCACGCCGCTGAAATTGCAACAGAGGCAGGAATCCCTACTGTTATAATGAACGGTGAAGCACCTCAGGATATTTATAAGCTTATTGACGGACACAGTACCGGAACAATTTTCCTTTGTAAGGAGGCAGAATAATGCTTAAGATTTTAGGTGAAAAGGCAAAAAAAGCGGAAAGAGTTTTAATGACTGCTTCCACTCAGATGAAAAATGAAGCACTCAGAAATATTGCTCTTGCCCTTACAGAAAACAGTGACTACATAATAGAGCAAAACTTGGTTGACGTAAAAAACGGCAGAGAAAACGGTATGAGCGAAAGTATGATTGACCGTCTTACTCTCACAAAAGAGCGCATTGAAGCAATGGCAAATGCGGTGCTTCAGATTGTTTCTTATGATGACCCTTGCGGAAAAGTTGTCAGCGGTCAGAAAAGGCCTAACGGACTTCTCATTGAAAAGGTAACTGTACCTATGGGGGTAATTGCCGTAATTTTCGAGGCAAGGCCCAACGTTACCGTTGATGCAGCGGCACTTTGTCTTAAATCTGGTAACAGTGTAATTCTCCGTGGCGGCAAGGAGGCAATAAACTCCAACAAGGCTGCTGCGAAGATTATGAGAGAAGCTATCTCAAAGGCAGGACTTCCCGAAGACTGCATTCAGCTCGTTGAAGACACAAGCCGTGAAAGCTCACTTGCCCTTATGAAAATGAACGGATATGTGGATGTGCTGATTCCTCGTGGCGGTGCAGGTCTTATCAGAGCCTGCGTTGAAAACTCAACCGTTCCCGTAATTGAAACCGGTACAGGTAACTGCCATATTTATATTGACAAGGATGCAGAACTCTCTATGGCAGAGGAAATTGTATTCAACGCAAAAACCTCACGTGTTTCCGTGTGTAACGCATGCGAAAGTCTTGTTGTTCATAAAGATATCGCTGAGAAAGTTCTGCCCCGACTTAAAGAAAGGCTTGATACCAAAAATGTGAAATGGCACGGTGATGAAGCTGTGTGCAGCATAATTCCCGATTGTCTTCCCGCAACCGATGAGGATTACGGCAAGGAATACCTTGACTATGAAATCAGTGTCAGGGTTGTGTCAAATATTGACGAAGCAATCAGCCACATTATGAAGTATTCAACGGGACACAGTGAATGCATTATTACCCAAAACTATGCAGCTTCAAGAAAATTCACCTCAGAGGTTGATGCTGCAGCAGTTTATGTGAATGCATCAACAAGATTTACCGACGGCGGTGAATTCGGCTTCGGTGCAGAAATCGGAATTTCAACCCAGAAGCTTCACGCAAGAGGCCCTCTCGGACTTCCTGAGCTTACAACTTTCAAGTATACCGTTTACGGAAACGGTCAGGTAAGGTGATTATATGAATACGGGCAAAAAAAGGTCAATGCCGAAAACTGCTCTCGGTCTTGCTGTGATTGTTCTTGCGATTATAGGCGTTGTCAGTATAGCCTCATCCTTCATCGTTGATATTTCACAAAAGGCAGAGGAAAAAAGCAGAGAGAAATTCAGCGTGTATGAAGAATTTCTTTCGGTAGTGGTTATGAATGACCCTGATACTTTTGATGATATTACTCAGGCAAATAAATCTCAGCTTATCAGTATTGCCGTCTGGTCGCTCATAGAAAAGAATCCTGAACCGGACACCTATGATTATGTGGATTCGGGAATTCTTATTCCGCAAAAGGATGTGGAAAAGGAGCTTTCTCTCATTTTCGGCGATGGTGTAAAATATAAACACAGCACGGTTGACGGCGGTGAGGGTATTGAGTTCAGATACAGTGAAAGTAAAAAGGGATATATAATCCCTATTACGGGTATAACACCCATTTATATACCCAGAGTTCTTGAGGCAAAAGAGCGTGAAAGTGCAATTACCCTTCAGGTAGGCTATCTTGCATCAAGTGAATGGATTCAGGATGAAGAGGGTAATATGACTGAGCCTGAGCCTTCAAAGCTCATGGAAATAACTCTTTCAAAAAACAATGAGGGCAGTTTTTTCGTCAGATCTGTGAGAGCTTTGTGAATTTTTGTAAAATTTACAGAATTTTTATCTCAATATCTGAAAACTCCATTGACTT
>JAFWZS010000042.1 GCA_017522205.1 Clostridia bacterium | reverse complement strand
CTGTAATAATGTTCACAAGCCTTTAGCACAAAATCTTCAAAGTCTTTGTCTTTAACCCTCGGTGCTATTTCCTGCAGTTTTTCCATAGAAACCTTAAACATAGGCTTCTGATTTGCTTTGTCTTCTTGCATAATGGTTTCGATATCATCATCAGAAAGATTTCCCGTCTGACTTAACTTTTTGAAACGGACAGCCTGAGAAAGTGAGGGCGTTCTGTCTTCAACCTCTATCGAGCCGAGAAGAGCATACTGTTCCTCGTCGGTAAGATACGAAAGCTCAACCGCAGGAGTAAGAGCTATCTTGCCTTCGTCAACAAGGTCAAGGAGTTCAGGTATGAGATAGGTAAGACGAATATACCTTTTAACCGTATCTTTACTGATGTTTTCTTTTTCTCCTATCTGTTCAGTTGATAACTTCGGTGCAACTTGCACCGAAGTTAAGTCTGAGCGTTTACCCTGATGCTTCAAAGCCTCTGATTTAAGCTTGTAAGCAAACGCCTTTTCCGACGGGAGAATATGCTCACGGTGCAGATTACTGTCCACAAGTATAATAGCCGCCTCGTCACGGTTTACGGCATAAATAAAAGCAGGTACTGTTTCCAGCCCTGCCTTCATAGATGCTCTCAGCCTTCGATGACCTGAGATTACCTCATATTCATCTGTTGTGTTATCCATAGGCCTTACGACAACGGGAGAAATAATTCCCTGCTGCTGTATGCTTTCAATGAGAGAATACATCTCTTCATTGTCAAGCACCTTGTAAGGATTTCCCTCAAAGGGATGAATTTTTGATACCGGGATGTTTACCGGTGATTTGATATTTTGATTAAACATAATTTACCTCCATAAAATTAATAATTTCTTCTATACTTTTTCTGTTCATCAATAATAAGCTGTAAGTGTTTTCTTACAGAATATCCGGGTCTGCCCATATACCTGTGAGCATATTCGCTTGAAGACATCTCTTCTTCGAAATACCCATCACCGTAAGCCTTTTTTGTATCCTGTACCTTCTTGCAAAGCTCTTCAGCATTCATAACATCTACCTCCCTTCATAATGTTTTTCTCTGACCTGAGTTCTTTCGGGAAAATACCATTCACGAATAAGTGCTTTCTCCGCTTCAAGACTTTCCTCAAGCCCCGGTCTGTCCTTGATAATGCGTTTTGCAATGTTAATCTTTTCACGCAGTGAGCCGATTTCACACGTAAGAAAATCCCGACGGTCAATAAGGTCTTCCTTAGCCGTCGGGTCTTTGCATCTTCTGATTTGGTTGTAAATTTTGTTACGCTGAGTTTTCAGCTCCTCCATACGGATGCCTGTCCTTGAAATAAATTTATCCACCTCTGCAAAGTCATAAAGTTTTTCATTTATTGCAAGCTCAATCTGCTTATGCATAAACTCAATCCTCGGTGCAGAGTATTTCATATTCGGTGAGAAAGGATGAGGATTGCAGTTGTTCTTTTCTGCTATTGCTCCCACAAATAATAGAGCAAGAAAGAAAAGTGAAATGACAGGCGCACCGAGCACAGCACCACCCACAAGCAGCTTTGAAAAATCTGAAACAGTTCTGCTGAAGGTTTCAGGGTGACGGTAGCTTTCTGCCGATTCTTTAAACTCATAACCCTTGTAACAATAAATAAAGGTTTGGTTACGCAAATAATTATTTGCACGGGTATAGTTATAAAAATTTTCATCTACTTCATAAAGACTCTGATGATTAATCCTATCCCAAAGACTTTCATAACAGTATTCATTACCAAGGGTTGAAAGCCTGACTCCGTGCTTATCGGTACGGTAACCAATCTTTCCGTCATCAAACCAATAACCCTTCTGACTCATAATTCTGAAAAACTGTTTTATACTTCTGCTTCTCGGAATAGCGTAATCAATATCTTCACGCATATAATCATATTTTGTT
>JAFWZS010000041.1 GCA_017522205.1 Clostridia bacterium | reverse complement strand
TTATGTATCGAGCAGGTTTTGAGCCTGCTCTTTTTTGTTATGCCGTGAGATATTCCACGGCTACGCCTTGTCTTGCTTCAAGGACTATATTTTCCTCTTTACCAGGATTTTCAATTACTCCCACAAAGCGATAATGAATGATGATTTTCTGCGTTTTGTTCTTGCCCTTACCCTCAATAGAATGCACTTCAATTTTCTCAATCAGTTCATTTAAGAGTGCAGGTGTCAGAGTTTCCATCTGCATAAACTTACGGACTGCTAATGTGAATTGCTCTTTGCTTGTACGAAGATTTTCGATTTCTGAAAGCTCTTCTTGATATTGTCTGATTTTCAGCTTCAACTCATCACGTTCTGTTTCATACTTCTGTGAGAGCTGCATAAAGCTTTCTTCGTTGACAATTCCGTTAATGTGCTTTTCAAAGAGCTTTTCATACATTATGGCAACTTCCTTTGTTCTTGCTGTTGCTTTATCAATACTGCCTTCAAGAAACTTCTGCTGATTGAGTATGCTTTTATTTGTCTTTGCTTCAAGAATATCGACGAAAGCTTCTTCATCCTCAACAAGAAAACTTGCAAGGCTTCTGAGCTCAAGCATAACAATCTGTTCCAAGGAATCTGCCCTGACATAATGTGTGCCCTCACAGGTGCCTCTGCGACCTTTATAGTTGGAACACATAAAATACTTGATGTCAGTATTAGGATGATTGACATTGAACCATAAAGGACTTCCACAATCGGCACAGTATAACAATCCGCAGAACATATTCTTTTCAGCATGTTCGGGATTAGGCGCTCTGCGTTTACCTTTGGCTTTCATCTTCTGAACAGTTTCAAAGATGTTTCTGTCAATTATTGGTTCGTGAACATTTTTGAATATCTTCCAGTTCTCTTCGGGATTCTGAAGTCTTTTCTTGTTCTTGAAGTTCTTTGAGTAAGTCTTGAAATTGATAACATCACCACAGTATTCCTGTTGTGCAAGAATTTTCTGTACTGTTGTCTTACACCATTTATACGGGTCAGGTTGAGTTTTCTTTCCACCCTTGTTAAGACCTTTACTCTGCCAATATGCCATCGGTATCATCACTTTGTTTTCCTGTAAGATACGTGCAATAGTTTCGTTGCCTTTACCCTCAATACACATTGCAAAGATGCTTTTGACAATCTCTGCGGCTTCGGTATCAACAATCCACTTCTTTTTGTTCTGCGGGTCTTTCATATACCCGTAAGGTGGCTGAGATAAGGGTTCTCCGAGATTGCCTCTTATACGGTGTGAGCTTCTGACTTTTCTTGAAATATCCCTTGCATACATCTCATTCATAATATTTTTGAACGGTGCAATTTCATTATCACCATCATTGCTGTCAACCAAGTCATTGACTGCTATGAATCTGATGTTGTGCTCGGGAAAGAAGTTGTCCGTATAGTGACCGACAGAAACATAATCTCTGCCAAGACGGGATAAATCTTTCACCATAACAGTTGTTACATATCCCATTTCAATATCTTCAAGCATCGCCTGAAAACCCGGTCTGTTGAAATTCGTTCCCGTATAACCGTCATCAACATAATACTTTGTGTTGGTGAGTTTTAACTCTTTTGCTTTTTGTGAGAGCAACTTTTTCTGATTACCTATTGAGTTACTTTCGCTGTCTGTACCGTCATCACGGGACAAACGGCAATAGATGGCTGTTATGCCAAAATTATCTGACTGCATTAATCCTCCCTTCTCCGGCAGTCGAATTTACATATTCTGTATTAAGTGTATTTATATTATCGGCATTTGTCAAATGTGCAAAATCGCTTCCGATAAAAGCTGATATTTTTTCTTTCATAGTTTTGTTTTCAGTTTTACTGAAACGGGTAGATACAACATAACAGACACCGTTGAACACATATTCTTCGGTTTTAGGTTTTTCTATTTTACCCAATACACATTCGGCATGTGTACCGCTCAGCACAGATAAACTTCTGAGTTTCACATACTCCCAAAAAGATACAATCTTTTCTGTCATTATCTCGCACCTCGGTCTTTCTGTCGCATAAGATGCTTACCGTAATACTCAACAGCCTTCGCAAGAAAATCCTCTTTTTCTTTTACGGTAGCTGTAGGTTTCAGGTACTTACTGATTTTATCATCGGTGATTTTAACAGTCAGCACCTGATTAGCTTTAGGCTGTTTCATAATGGAAGATATTTCCTCTAAATTAAGCTGTCCATCCTGAGATAACTTTTTCAGCTTCTGTGCTTGTGAAAGTGAAGGTGTACAAAGTTCTGCCTCAATAAACTTAAACAAATCAGTTTGCTCTGTTTTTGTGAGATACGAAAGTTCAACGCCCACAGAGAAAGAGATTTTATTCTCATCCACCATATTAAGAAGTTTAGGGATAAGCTTTGTCAGACGGATATATCTTTTCACCTGAGATGCACTATCTTCATCCGAGATTTCCTTTGCAGATAACTTCGGTCC